>NZ_QURE01000091.1 GCF_009898475.1 Nitrososphaera sp. AFS
TCTAGAACCATTCGTTATAGCATAATAGTTCGTTGTTGGATCCCAAGATGTTATTTTTACTGAATCAATCTTTAGACTGCCATGAACATCAATCCAATATGCCGGACCTAATTTAGTAGTAGTACCAGCACTTCGTACAACTTTTGAGCTTATCTTTAGCCATTTGGTGTCTGTAGAATCAATATGAAAGACAGCTCCTTTCGAAATCACTAGGTTTGCATTTAGAAACCATACACCATTTGAAGATTGTTTAGCTAAAATATTGTTATTATGCAGTGCATTACTAACATCTGTGAGTCTCGTGGGGCTACTACAGCTGACGGTAATTGATCTAGTAGTCAGATCATAAGCAATACAGCTACTGGTAGAAGGATTACTTGAGTGAGCCGGAAGTGGCATTCTAGTCTTGACAGCTTTTGCATCATAAGTTGGGAATGAAAGCATATCGAACATAATATACAGGGAAAAGACGACTGTAAAGGTAATAACAAGGATCTTCGTAGTTATCTCAAAATTATAGTTCAAAGCTGCTTCAATGGGATCTTATACTACAATATATTTTTTTATACTACAATATATTTTTTGGTTCACTTTATAATAGGATAGGATTTCGTAGAGGTGCCAGATGATAATGATGGTAATGGTATTTTCAAGCCAAATGGTTCAATAATAGATTGCCCGCTTCTGTAAGTAATTCTATATAAGTTTGAAGCTATCTAGAAAAGACTTTACTGGTCTTTTGTTACTCTCTAGAGGGGATTTGTTTTAATATTTGATCATTGTAATTTCTCAAGTCCAATTTGCCAGTACTGTCTAACCCAGAAACTACAGAGGTAATGTACGGCGTAGAAAGCATACTTAGCAAAACCCTGAAAGCAAATTCGGAAGTAAAAGATTGTCTTGACGGTTGCTGGGATACCACAGGGCCATCTATGGTAGTTACAACTGAACCATTCTGGAAATCAGTAAAAGAACTTGCACAAAGAGGGGTTAGACTAAGATACATCACTGATATAACCAGCGATAATATTTCATACTGTAAAATAATGATTGAAAATGGGACTCAGATTAGACATTTACCTGGAATTAAGAGCAACTTTGGAATAGCTGATAGAACTGAATATATGGCTACTGTTATTATGGAGGAAAAGAAACCATTGTGGCAGGCCATCGTAAGTAATGCCAAGACATTTGTGGAAGGACAGCAATCTGTATTTGATATGCTTTGGGATAAGGCGTTACCAGCTGAACGAAGAATAAGAGAGATCGAAGAAGGACTTAGACCAGATTTCATTGAAACTATTAGAGATCCAGTCGAAATACAACGGTTAAGTCTCGATCTTATAAAATCAGCCAAAGAAGAAGTACTAGTATTATCATCGACTTCCAATTCATTTCTGCGTCAGGAAAGAATAGGATTACTAAAGTTGTTAAGGGATATAGCTTCAGAAGGTGCTGTTAAGGTTAGGATTCTCGTTCATTTAAATAATGAAATTAGAGGATTAGTAGACAGTTTGATATCTCCTAACAATTTTAGTGTTCGAGGTCTGCAGCAATCTTTACAATCAAGGCTTACTACCTTAATAGTTGATGGAAAGTTTTCTTTGGAAGTGGAAGTTAAGGACGATACGAAAGATAATTCGTATGATGCAGTAGGGTTGGCTACCTATTCTAATAGTGAATCAACAGTATGGACTCATGCATCAATATTGCACAAATATCAGATGCACAGAAAATCGAACAAAAAATATAATCAGATTTTAACGCATTCGTTTGCCTATTGCTTTGGATTTACTTCATCAACCCTTCTTGCTGATTCAATTAATTTTTGATCAGCAAGAATATTGCTAAATTGATCAAGCTCTGAAGCAGATCTTATTACTATACCTCTCTTCTTGGTAGCTGCACCAGTAGCATCAACAGGATTAATTTCTATAGCAATAGAAGCTTGTCTAGATCTAAAGGATGGCAGTTTCAATAGAAATATGCCAGGAACATTAGTTGGTCTTCTTTCCCAGTCTCTGGATACTTAGAAGAGCTGATAGTTTATCTTCTATTGACATCATGATAGATATGTAATAAGACTGATATTATATTCCTATGAAGATATTCCTCTTCTTTTTGTAATATAACGGGATCTGCATATGCTTTTATTCATACCTTGAAAACTATGGTGTAGAGGAGACAGACAAAGGTTAGGAATAGGAGAACTGTGAACCACAGCACTAGCAAATATAACTAACTATTCCTTCTTTGTCTGACTGTCTATCTACACCAAATTATACATAAAATAATCAAATAAATGCAGTTGGCAAACAGACAAGGTACTTATTATTGATAAGAGATATCTATCATATACTCAGTATTATTAATAGTATAGTTGCGTAGTAAGGTGATATTCATATTGTCATCCTTCTAATGAATTTATCAGGGTGAAAATATATTTATAATTTCTACTGCATTACTAGCAGCTGTTGTAAAGCAGTTCAAATATACTATATCGAATTAGCTTCTAGAATAATGAACTACAGAAATACAACATTAGTAGTTGCAGCAATCGTAGCAGCAGCTGCTCTGACAGGAGTGGCATTTGCTATACCACAACAGGCAATGGCTGGAGGATATGGGCACAGACACCACAACAATAACCACAATGCCAATAGCATAAAGGTTGACCAACAGATAAATCAACTAAACGCATGTACTAGTTCAACACCTGATAACACTGGAAAGGACATGAGCAGTACCAATGGCGGAAGCAGTAGCGGCACCACATGCTTGAATTTTGGTAGCAATTCAGCTGACATACACGGTAACAATCACAGATAATCGTCAAGCAAAGAATTAGTATTCTCCCCACTCTATTTTTCGTTGCTTTTTCAGAATAGGTTTTCTCAGACTCCTAAAAAAATTCATTCAGTTTAGAACAACAGCTACTATCCCCTTTCTTAATCCAAATATCAGACCTGGCATGAAACCAAATGCAGCTGCCACAGGTAAACCTGCTGCTTATATTGTACTGGAATGTGCTGCAAACTGGGATGCCGTACTAATTAGCGCATGTCCTACTTGTCAATGTAGCCTTTGTTGCATCCTCCATTTCTATCCATTTTACATTTATGCATCCTCTGTATGATAGATAAGAAAGACCAACCACAAATAATCCAATAACTATTGCTGCTATTTTCACGACTTTCTTTATGGCGTATCCTGCCACTGCACCAAATAGGAATCCACTACCTGCAGAGAATACAAGATTTTCTATTGACAAGTCTTGGGTAAGCCACCTTCCAATGCTTCCTGTTGCTGACAAGTCAACCTGACCTCCTGTTTTGTTTATTCATATGTAGAGTTGGCTAAGGCTCAGCTATAGCTTTTGTGATTGTAATTACGATTCAAAAGTCTGATATCATAAAGTGAGATTTCTTTTTCATTTAGATAGGTGAAAGGTGCCATGGATGGGATTGAATCTAGGCTGTCAGGCTGATCCCGCTTATTTTTAGCGGTTATAATGAGGTCAGTTTTCTTTCTTCCATCATGAGAGGGCAGTTCAAAGAATTAAAACTATATTTATCTGCCTCCTCCTTCGCTTGCTGACGATGAAGATGACACATTTCCCATTTTAGAAACTGTTGCTTGTCTATTATCAAAAGCAGCTTTATAATTTGGATCTATTGCTAAGGCTTTATCAAAGTATTGTATGGCTTGGGAATAATTACCCAATTTATATAGAGCAGCACCTTTGTCATTTAATGCAACTGTATAATTTGGATCTATTGCTAAGGCTTTATCCAGATATGGTATAGCTTGGGTATAATTACCTACGCCATTAAGACTTTCGCCTTTACCGTCTAAAGCATCTTTGAAATGTGGATCTATAGCCAAGGCTTTATCATAATATCGTATAGCTTGTGAATAATTACCCAGTTCAAGAAGTGCAGTGCCCTTATCATTTAAGGCCTCTTTGTAATTGGGATCTACAGCTAAGGCTTTATCATAATATTGTATAGCTTGTGAAAAGTTGCCTAATCTAACAAAAGCAGCGCCTATATTATTTAAAGCAACTTTATTACTTGGATCTACAGCTAAGGCTTTATCATAATATTGTATAGCTTGCGTATAGTTACCTTGAATAAAAAAAGAATTACCTTTAAAAACTAAAGTGGAATCACCAGCATTAGCAACTGATGCTGTTGTACCTCTACCATCGCCTTGTTGTGGCTGCGCATATACACTAAGAATATGTAATGTTGTGCTAACTAAGAATAGAACCATGGAAGTTGCTATTAATAATACTTTTATTGTTTTAGTCAAGTTATGATTGACTAATCGTTTAACTATGCTTATTATTTGTGTTTTGATGCATTTAGATAGGATCTATTAGAGTTACTACTAAAGAGATAGTCACAGCCAAAGGAACTTATTCCTGCGTACTTTTGATATTGATGGCCGAAAGATTATGGTGAATGAAGAATGAATGCTGATAAGCTTTGTTGTGCAGATTCAAAAAGACCAATGAGTGATACTAATTATAAAAAGCCTTTCCCGAAGGTGCCCGACGATGCAATAATGAAAGATGAAAAGCCTCTGTAAACAAGTATAGCATCAGGAGAGTTAGAAAGTAAAGATGAAGTCGAATATGAGCGAATGAAGTCTGCTGATCACGATATGGATGGAGATGATACTCCAGACCTGGATCCAGAGGTATAATGCACTATACTGTATAGTTATTCCCTATAAACGAATAAAAAAGCCCATTTTCAAAGATACTATCCAATTGTTAATGCCTTTAGTTTTCTAATTCGAGATAGTATTCATGCAGGAGGTTGTTTGTGCACCGTAGTAACACATCAATACTTTTTTTGGATCTGTACGCCATTCAATATGAGATAGTGCGGCTACAAGGGCTGATACAGTATTTAGAGAAGGGGCAATAAGCCCCCTGCTTAGTACTAAGAATGTGTCAGTAGCTGCTAGATTAGGTAGATGATCATCTGACATACACAGTTCGGAGAAGGGTTGTCAAAGTGGGACTTCAACTGCTACATCAGGTTTTGGGTAATACTTTGTTACATCGCCATACTTGGAACTAAATTTACTCACGATATCCCTAATCCTACTACCACTGTCTGTTATTGGTTTGCCTCTTAAAGATACTTCTTCGCCATTTACAGAAACTTTTAATATTTGGTTTGCCTCGAAGTTCTTGTACCAGTTCGTATCTGAACCGTAATTTGGCTCCCGGGATTTGGGAAGGTGTATTTCAACCGTAGTTAAGATACCATCTCAAAAACTAAATTAAATATCTGTTCCGTTACCATTTTTTACAATATAACCGCAGCTCATTTGAGGGGCGAACAGGCCTTTTATCAAGAGGCATTTGTGAGAGTAAGTGTAATATTTACAGTCTCTACATTGAAACCCTTCTGCACCTTCATTAATGACATAGCCCTCATCGTAATTGAGCTTTCTTCCAGTCTTCTTTATAAAATCCCAGACGATATCTCCAGGAAGCATACCAACGCCTTTTGGCGAGAAGAACCTTGAAATACCATGATCGTTGTCTATTTCACCCTCTACTACAAGGCATTTCCGTTCATCTCCCAAGTTAAACTTACATTTTGAACATTTAGATTCATCTTTGTTAGCATAGTCTTTAGTATGATTAATGTAATTGGCATCATTCTTTGAGATCTTTCTTTTTGAAGACAGAACACGAAAAAGGGCTGAATCCTGTTCAGATGCCGCATACTCATCTTGATATCCAGTAGACTTGGCTACAGCTGATTCCTTAGGTGTCATAGGTTGAACGAATTCATATACGTCATTAAGACTAATAGAAGTTATAATCAAAAGCATGTCTATCTGTCTGTCTGTCTGTCTGCCATACATAATGTCAATTTATGGGGCTCGCTTCCTAATCATGAGCTTTTTTAAAATACTATTTGCGATAAGAGCATAAGTCAAAATAACATGTTAAGTTTAGACATTGGAATAAATACGTGGGAAGAGACTGACTAATCATGATTTTATTTTATAGCAGAATCAGAAATACTACAAAATGGCTGGGGATAACATGGGGTGCTAAGGAATCATCCTGAATTAGTGTTGGTATGAGAAGGATTGATGATGAGGTACTGCACGAGTTGTGTCACAAAATCCTACGTGGAGTAGCTAACTGATCTCTCGTGAAGTAGGAGAGGATTTAACGAAAGGTATTCTACAAACCCGATTGAAGATCTAGTAAACAAGATGGCTCAATACGAGGCAATAATTTTCGACTTTCTTACTAGATTTGGCAATATTGCTCCAATGAAGGTGCTGTGGGCTAAAACCAGCAGTCTGTGGTTGAGTTGTTTGGTCATGGAAAAAATTGGAACACTTACTACCGCGGCATCGATTCGCGGGTGCGATAAGAGTGCAGTTGGAGTACCCATTGTTCCTGAGCTTACTGAGTGATGGTTCCATGGACCTAGCAGGATTGTAGGGATACTGGCAATAAAGAAATCCAAGAAGCAAGATATCAGAGTAGCGCGAACATTGGGAAGAAGAGTTGCGGAGTGCAACAAAAATAGTGTAGAGCATCTAAATTCCCAACATATTCTTTAGCCGTAGATATGAGTGTCTCATAGTTACATTCGATTAGATAAGTGCACAGTAAGGGATTGATATCCCATATTATTCTTAATAATTGTAGACATTTAGTCGTGGTAGCCTTCCTATGACCAAAGTAAGCTCAGAGATGTTGCATTGGTGAGATGGGCAGAACAGCAGCTCTATACTAATGGAAGCCAGAGTATGTATATAAAATCCTATCATTTAATTGGAAATATGGCAGAAACCAACAGTCTGGCAATCGTAAACATTGACGTTAAGCTAGTAATAATAATAATGATGCCTCTGCTGAGCTAACATGGTACACAAGATAGCTGTTCTAGTACCTCTTATAGCCATAGCAATCGTGTTGGGCACTGTAGGGCTTGTATTTGTACCACCAGGAATCAAAAATGCACCTACAGGATTTCCGAAAGGAACCATTAGAATAAACCATGATATAATCAACGTAGAAGTCGCAAACACGAGTGCAGAAAAGGAAAGATGGCTCATGTTCAGAAATGATAGGATGCTACTTGACTCAGCAATGATCCTGGTTTATGACAAGCCGGATCTGTACTCAATCTGGCTGTTGAATATACAATACAATCTTGATCTAATTTGGTTAGATGAAAATGGATACGTGGTATATATGGTAAAAGATGTGCCTCCATGTAAGAGTACTTTCGACATTGCCGACTGCACCTACAAGAATACAGAGCCGGCAAAATATGTGATTGCTGCTACCTCAGGATTTATAGATAAACACCGGATTGATAAAAACTCAAGGGTGGCCATAATCTCGATCTGAATAATTTTCACATTTGAACCAAGCCAGAAAGCGAAGCTAGACTAGTCTCTTTTTGTTCCTCTCATGTGATGGCTTTACCATAGTAATTATCTGCTTCTTTATGAATGAACCTTTAGACATAAAGTCCCCTGAGCAACCTGAAGGGCATGAAAGGCCTGGTAGTATGTTTATTTTGACTTTTTCTCCTGCTGCTATCGAGGTTTTGTTCTCTGGTAAAAATAGATAGCCATTTGCTCTGGTCAAGACAGTCATGTCTGCCGTATCACCTACTATTGGGGAAGCTTTGATAACACCTGCTTTCGTTTCCCATGCAAATACATATACAATTTTTGTAAAATTCCTGAACCTTTTGCGCGCCTCCCAATTTTCCATTAATTTTCCCCTTATTACAAGCCCGTTAGATTCTGGCAAGCCTAAAAGATATCCGAGTAATGGCCGAGTAAATGCAATGAATGCATTAGTCGCTCCCTGTATTGGTCCAGGCAACATGATAATCGGTTTGCCCCTTAAAGCTCCAACGCCTGTGACTCTTCCGCGATCAAGCTTCACTCCATGAGCGAGAACGCCAGGTTTGCCTAATGAGTTTATCGATTGTTCAACAAAATCATATTTTCCCACAGAAGACCCAGCGATTGTGAGAACAAGATCAGCTTTGTCTAAAGCAGAAATTAGCTTCTTTTTGATTCTATTACTATCATCTGGTGAGATACCTAAATCAATAGGTAATCCTCCAGCTTCCAGGACCAGTTTAGAAATGAAATGACTGTTTGTATCCAGAACCTTACCATATTTGACTTCTTTCAAATTATCTGTTAGCTCATCCCCGGTCGGAATTATCGCTACTTTCGGCTTTTGGTACACGTGTATTTTGTTTATTCCAACTAAGGACAATAGTGCTACATCTTGACCTCTCAATGTCATTCCTTGGCTGAATAACAATGAATTTCTGAGTATATTTCCACCCGATGGAGAGATGTGTGACCCTTTTCCAAATGATGCTATTATTTCTATCTTACCTTTTGACTCAATTGTATATTCATTGGGAACAACTGCGTTAGATCCATGAGGTAGGTAACCACCAGTTGATATTCTATAAGCTTGTCCTGAACGTAGGATATAGTTAGAAAACTTACCTAAGGTAGCACCTCCTCCTCCTACTACATTCAATGTTATCGGAGTTAGATTGGAAGCATGCCTGAGATCATCAGCTAATACTGCAAATCCATCCATATGTGAGGAATCGTATCTCGGTACATTAATTGGAGACTTGACGTCTTCAGCTAAAACACGTCCATACGATTCAAAAACTGAAATTTGCTCAATTTGTGGTCGGATCTTTATGTTCCGCTTAAGCGTTTTGAGGACTGCCCCAATTGGAATGTACGTGTAAGGATGCAAGGTCATCCAAGAACCTGATATATTCAGTGATGAGTTATAATCTTTTGTTAACATGTTTTAATGGCTGAAGTATTATAATGGCAGTTATTTCAAATATGCCTTAGTTAGCATCAACTTATTATAATGGTATTGATCAGTTAGCCTCACTGTTGCTATTTACAAAATGATAATAAGAAACAGAAAACCATTAGTAGTATGTATTTGCAAATCTATTAGAAGGCTACAATGGAAATTTCTGACTTTAAAGAGCTATTCACCTATAATCATGCAGTAAGACAAAATTATATGGATACATTTAAACAAAAGTTATCATGGGAAGATGTAATCAAAAACCGGGAAACGGGCTGGTTGTCATTGAAAGACACATTGCTGCACATAATTTGGGTGGAAGACTCATGGATTAATTATTCTATTCACGGTCTGGAAGACCCTAATAGACCATTTCCTTATTCTAACTATGACTCGTGGAACACAATTTATGATTATAACCTTAGTTCTACATTAAAAATCAACAAATACTTGTCTTCACTTAGGCCAAAAGATCTATGGAAACCGGTTTCACGACTTAACAAGGATGGAATTCGAAGAACGACAATAGTTAGAGATGTGCTAATTCATGTCATGACAGAAGAATTGCATCACAGAGGTGAAATAATAGCAATTCTTTGGCAATTAAATTTTCAACCACCGGATATGGGTTGGCTTTCAGTCATGAAAAAAACAGATCCTATATGGGTATTATAGGAAGAAGTGAGGAGAAAAGAATATGATAAGATAAGACTGCGGTCGAATCATATGGGTGACGTTCCATGTGGTTACGTTACGATTCCATACTGAGCGACCAATTTATCCTCTTCTACCATAGCCGTCTACCACCCCTAGCTAAAATGCGTTCTTTCTATGATGCTTCAACTTGAAGCCATGAGCTACTTGCCGCTACCAAAATATTCCTGACTTGATTTAGTGTGGACATTGTTAGTGCCGGGACTAAAAAGTGTCATATCCATCATGTAAAAAGCTGCCGTCTTCATCTAGATCCTTATTCTTTCCTATCTTTCTGAGATGTAGGCTTTGAAATATGGAATGCATTTTTTCTGGGTGCTGATCAGCATGGTCTTTCATTACGCTGATAGCTTGTTGTGTGTATTGTGTCGCTACCTCCGGATCCTTTATATCAGTACCTTGTTGAATTTGTTGAATGAGCGGATGGCCTGGACTTAATTGACCAATGCTTGATAATGCTGAATATACATTTCCATAAGATTCAGTACCAGAAACACTGGGTGTTTTATTACTGCTAGTAACGCTCTTTTTGTTCTCAGAATCTCCTTTATCTAAAATATGATCAAATATATAACTAAGTATAGCCATCCTACTGGATTGCGGTATCCCGCGTTCAGATAACTTGTTTGCTAGATCATCCATACTCATAGTATTGTAACCTCTTTTGATATTCGAATAGCAGTGAACGCAAGAAATATAAACTTCACGCTCTGAGGTCTTGTTTTCGCGAGGCAATTAATCCATTGCTAATTAATCAATTTGTTACGGCTCAGTTCTCTATTTAATAACTATGAGAATATTGGATAAGGACAAACAGTAAAAATATAAACCGCACTTTAATTTTGGTTAAAAAGGAAGCTATCCTAATTTATTGTTTAACACCTAGATAATGCTTTTTATATGGTCTTTATATTTGCCGTAATATATTTTGTGTTTCAAAGACAGAAACTAAGATGCACGAAAGGCTAGTTTGGGACTAATTAGTATGAAGGTACAAGTACTAAGCAATGGGTACTAAGCAATGTAGCTATATCCATTTACAGATTATAGAACTAGGGTGATTAGAAACCAATTCAGCTTTGGTACACTTACAAATCTCTTTCAGCTATCCTACATAGCTTGCTGTGAGCCTACACCAATTGGCATAATTGCGCTGACATTAACTTATACGATTGAGCAGTATCTAGGTGGTATGATGTAAGCCAACTTATCCTAATTGGTACAGAACTAGGTCTGACCCATGTGAACGCAAGGATAAGTAGTACATGGTGTCCAGGTAAATGGGGTATAGGCTCAGAAGGCCCTTAATAATAAATCTCCAAGTAGGCTGCTTAAACCACTTATTACCCAAAACATCAAGTGCCTAATCGACTCACACGAGAACAATAACGATCATAG
>NZ_QURE01000092.1 GCF_009898475.1 Nitrososphaera sp. AFS
TATCGCCCAAATCGCGAGAACCCATATGAGATCTCCATACAAGATCGAATAAACCGCAGATCAGTGGCAACAGGCTGATAGCGCGCAATCAATTCAATTGCTAAGTCAGATGATTCATCTTGAAGCACACGAAGTCTTTCCGACCATTCAAATATTTGCTTCTTTATTTTGGTACCCTTGTCATATGATTCAATTGACGCGAACACTGACTGCTCAGATAATTTTGCCATATCCATAATAATAGTCCTGATGCGATCTATTCCCAGATCTAAGAGCCTAGTCAAAAAATAATACCTAAAGAGTTCTAACCAAATTTACCGGATACATAACGCTCAGTAAGCTCTTTTTCAGGATTTTCAAATATCCTCTTCGTAGTATTATATTCTATCAGCTCTCCTAGATACATAAATGCAGTTTCATCTGAAACTCTGGCTGCCTGTTGCATGTTATGTGTTACAATAATAACAGTAAACTTTTGTTTCAAATCCTGTACCAATTCCTCAATCTTGAAAGATGCGATTGGGTCAAGGGCAGACGTAGGTTCATCCATCAGCAAAACTTCTGGTTGCAAAGCCAATGCTCTTGCGATACATAGACGCTGCTGCTGACCTCCAGATAGTCCCATACCTGGTTTACCCAATTCATTTTTCACTTCGTCCCAAAGCGCAGCCCCCTCGAGACTGTCTTTAACAACCTCATCAACAAGTTGCTTATCTTTAACTCCGTTAAGCTTAAGTCCAGCTGCAACATTATCATAAATGCTCATTGTAGGAAATGGATTTGGTTTTTGAAATACCATTCCAATACGTCGCTTAATTATAACAGGGTCTATATTTCGATCATAGATGTCGATATTGTCCATTATGACTTGACCCGTTGTCTTCGCACCAGGTGTCATCTCATGCATACGATTGAGACATCTAAGAAGAGTTGTTTTACCACAGCCAGATGGTCCAATAAAAGCTGTGACAGTTTTCTCTCTAATATCCAAATTGATGTTCTTTATTGCCTTTTTAGCTCCAAACCAAGCTTCAAGCTGCTTAATAGATACTTTATAACTTAGTTGTTGCTTTCGCTCTGCCCTCAAAGCATTTTCGTTACTTTTGTAAGCAAGGCTCTCTTCGTTGCTCAAGCGCCAACTATAGGGAGTGCCTGTGCACTAATTAATCGTTGCACATATAGATGACATAGAAAATATAGTTCATTTGTGAGAACTATTTCAGGAGAAAGCCAAAGCCCACGTTTGGATCTTAACTAGGTTTTTTCATTTATATAGGAATTAAATTGGCTATATGGGGCCATCTTCCTTTTGTATTTTTACGAACTTTATCTCTCAAATTTATGTATTCTGTGCACCGGTACTATACTATTGATCAAAGTACATAAACATTCCGGATAGTGTGTTCTATCCATATCAGGTAAAGTTATTATTAAAATACAATTCTCGCTCCGATCTATGAGACATTGGAAATCCAATTGCATTCTTTAGCTCAGGTCTAAGATTATTAAATATTCCAGTTCTGCTTAGCAAAATTCTATTTTGTATGCGTATCAACATTTTCGGATGGAATCATGGCTTTGAAGAGTTAAAATAAATGATAGAGATATCCAAAGCTTTCTGGAGGTTATTCACCACCTCATCTAATAAAGTGAGAGGGAGACTATTATTATTTTCAGTTGTGAAAGTCATTACGATTTCTTTTCGGTTATATTTATTGAATCGAACTTTTGTCTTACATCTTTCTAAAATTAATGAAATCGAAAGACAAGCTGAAATTTTTTCTATAGATTTTTTATTCTGTGGCTGCAATATCGAATTAAATTTCGTGAATAAAGCACTTGCTGTCTTAGCTTTCCTTGTTCGCACTATTGACAATGCCAGAATTAGCTGTTCACGATGACTAAGATGTCTGATGTCCTCATCGATTATTATGTAAAACACATTATGAAGATTTGTTACTACCGGCAAGTCTGCGATGATCTTTATGGCATGAGCCAAGATTTCATATTCTCGTTCCTTCAACAGCCCTAAATTATAAAATAGCGATATGATATTACGTGCGTATCGAGGTATTTTCTCTTGCTTACAGGAATATTTAGCAAGCTTCTGAATTTGAATCAAATTGAAATTGTGTAGATTGTGACTTTTCGCCGAGCATAAGAATGCAGAGAGAACTCCTTCTCTAAGTCCATGTGCACTTACCAACATATTTTCGAATTCAAGTTTTTGCATAAGTGTCTTCATAATACAGGAACCTACAGTAATTGTAGCCGCACGATTACTACCTACTGTTCCTATTTCGGAAATCTCATGTGGACTCATTTTGCGAAATGTATTGGTGATCCTACGTATATCAGCGAAGTCTATTCTATAATTGTGAATTTTCTCGAGGGGATATCTTGTTGTTTCTTGATTATATCTAGAAACTGCTCTTAACGTACCTCCTACCCCTGTTAGGATGGTGTCTAGGCTGATGTCTAGCTCTTTTCTATCAGGAAGTTCCCTGATTATATGTTCCTCCAATTTTAAGTAGTTCTTTTTACTTAGTCTTCCTTCATCATCGCAATATGCTTGCGATAGTCTTAATGTCCCAAGCGGTAGTGAAATGACTTTTTTGATCTTGTAATTTTCAGAGTATACTAATTCCAAGCTACCTCCACCTAAATCAAAAAAAAGGGCAGTAGGAATGCACGTTGATTGTAGTGCCCCTAAATATGAATAAAGGGCTTCCTCTTCCCCAGTTAATACAGTAAACTTAAATCCCGTTTTTTTAAAGACTTCCTGAAGGAAATCCTTATTATTATTCGCTTCCCGTACGGCACTTGTCGCTATAGAGATTACATGCTGCACATGTTGAAAATGGATTATGTCTCGAAACAATTGTAAAGCACGAATCGTGCGCTGTATTGGTTCATATGCCAAAGCCCCAGAGAAGTCTTGGCCAAGTCTGACCATTGCACTTTGCTGCTCGTAAGCTAGGAATGAGTTATCCTTTGCATTCACAGTATAATTAACTAATTTGGCAGAGTTAAAACCAAGATCAATAACTGATATTTTCAATATGAGATAGAGTCAACACAAGCAATATAATTGAGTTTACTTGGGCCAAAAAAGACTACATTATCCCTATCAAAATAAATAGGCGGCCGCCTATGCTCTTGGTGTGACTCAAGAACATGGAAAGGACGTTAGAGAGAGGTAATAATCTTACTATCTCTGATTTAATGCAAGGTGCAATACCAAAAGTAAAAGACTTTTTAGACAGTGTTTCAAGAAACTCAAAAAACACTCAAATGACTTATGCTTCCGGATTGGTAGCATTTCACAAATTCCTCGATAAAGAGGAAACACTAGAATCTATAATAGATTCGATAAAAAAAGGACAAGTTGACGTATATGTTACTTTGAATCAGTTTGTTTCATTTTTGATGCAGTACAAGCATTACAAAACACATTCGGTAGTGTCGCAAAATACGCTAAATATTTACATGGCTGCAGTCCGTTCGTACTTGCAGTTTTACGATGTTGACATTGCATCTAACAGGTTCAAAAGAAAAGTCAAGATGCCCAAAATATACAGAGAAGACGAGGAAGCACTTGACGCAGCAGATATTCGCAAAATTATGTTATCCTGTAATAACAGAAGGCTAAAGCCATATCTTTTGATATTGGCCTCTGCTGGATTAAGGGCTGTAGAGGCGTGCGCTATACGAGTTTGTGATATTGACTATACGTCAAGCCCGACAAAGATACACGTCAGAAGAGAATACACAAAAACCAAGGTTGCTCGCGATGTCTACATATCAGATGAGGCAACCACATTTCTAAAACAATGGCTTGATTGGAAATACAGAGAAAGAAAATATCCTACAAAAAGCCAAATCCAAAAAGAGACCGACCTCGTCTTCACACACTTCCAAAACATCAAACACCCAAGAGCGTTTTACTACAAGATACAGCGGGAATTTGCAAAGGTGCTAAAGACTGTTGGGCTTGAGAAACGCAAAGAAGGTATTTTGAGGCGAACAATAACTTTACATTCGTTTAGAAGGTATGTCAAGACGGTAATCTCTGACCAGGTATCGCAAGATTATAGTGAATGGTTTTTGGGCCATGCTAAAAGCCCATATTACACAATGAAGGAGCCAAAGCGAGCCGAAATTTATGCAAAAGATTGTATGAAATATCTTACCTTTCTGGATTACTCTGCTTTAGAGAGTAGAGGCAAAAACATAGAAGCACAATTAGAGGAAAGTCGGGAAGAGACTAGCAGACTACGACAAGAAGTTAGGTCATATGCGCCACTATTGGACAAAATTGAGGAACTGAGGAAAAGAGTTGACGAACTGGCTGCAAAAGCAAAAGGCTCCTAACTCGCAAAGGGTAAACAAGCGGGGCTTCAATGTTCCGCTCTTCCGACAAAGGACAACCAGTGTGCTTAATAGTAACATTTTGTTAAATTAGGGAGTCAGAGCAGAGGAAGGAATGACCAACTATTACATATTTAGAAACCCGGCAGTACTAGTACTAGTGTTAGTCGTGACGGTGATGATGCCGATACAATTAGCACGAGCCGCGATGGACGACGCATCATTTCAGGATTGTTGGAATCAACTGTTACAGAGGACTGGTATGTCAGACAATCTAATGCCTCAGGGTTTCAAGAATAAAATTGAACATCAGATATTAGCCGGGAATTTGAGTGCTGGAAGTAGTAATTCAATTAACATATATAATAACACACTAAATAATGTGCCTAGCCCAATGAAGGAGCAATTATCTACGTGTATGAATACAGGGCAACTGCCGCCTTGAGCGTTGAAGGAGGTATATCCTTTATGATGATGGCGTTGCTAGTCGGCACTAATCTAATCTAATAAAAGATAAGATAGGTACCTATAGATAGATAGATATTAGATGGATAGATGACAGAATTCAATTTAGAAACAGGGGAATCAAACAGATGCTTTTGCAGTCATACCAAATATCAACATCCAATGCCAAGATTACTTGGCAATTATTGTGAATATACGCCTGTTAATAATAGGTTACATTGGCCTTGCGCTATGTGTGGTTGTATAAGATTCAAACCATAAAGAGAAAAAGTGCTTGAAGAGGAATTTGATGTTGTCGGCTGATTGATTGTTTGTTTGATTGACACAAAACAAGACAAGATTTATGGCAATGCTAGCCTAATCCAAACCAAAGACTAGACTAGGCCATTGATGTTTGACAATGGTTGAAGTCGTTGGTGCGAGTATAACTAATCAGTGATAGGCCTCTTGGACTATTCCATTCTTCGAATCTTTCTCATGTGAATTCTATTAGCCATTCGAAGGGCTTATCTTTCCATTCACTAAATCCGCGTGTTACTGTTCGAGTCATTCCCTGTACATCTTTTACGTAGAATGGACATCTTGGATTACTTTTGATTTTGTCTTTTATTAGATTGATATTCTCCTTGTTGAATGGATACAGATAATGCACCTTCATTTGACTTAGGTCATCAACTCTCTCTATCACTTCATTCTGCTCAGTCTGTGGATTGTATTTTATTTCCTTCCTGGGAATTGGTTCTAGCCAGTAGCATAAATCAGACCATCCCAATTCGTATTTTATTTCATTCCCGATACCACTGTGACCTATAATTTCTTCTTGCCACAAAATATACTCGCTATTATCTTCTAATCTTAGACGATGGACTGCTAACACCTTCGTTTGTTTATTGGGGTCTTTTTCTATCAGCGCTTTCTTTGATTCAATTATTACATCATTACCCTTTCCAAATCTGCGTTTATAGTCACCTGCTTGATTTCCTGTTAGGCTATCGTATGCTTCAATGGTTTTGGGATGTGTCATTTAGTTAGTTATGTTGGTGATATGCCTGTAGCCTTCTTACCAAAGCCTGTTTCCTTTACGAATGAATTGCACCATTCCCTGTAAATAACACCATTTTCCCCTGTCTGTGAATTTCTATAATTCTCTATCTTTGAGGGCCCTTGCAAAAACCAAATGCCACGCTTATCATACATGTACACATAGTTCTCTGTTAATGATGGGTCAACATACCATTGATATCCTGTTAATCCTTTGGCAGGAACTTGGCCTGGGCCTAATACTATTGCAGGGCTTGCTGTTTGTCCTGAAACATGAGTGTTCGAAGCAAAAAATGAGTATGTCCTAGGCGTTGATGCGATTGTATCCATAGTGCCATAGTTAGCATAGATTTCATTGTACACGTTTTGGATGAATATCAAGGGATTGGTCGTTGAATGGTCTGTTGTGTAAGCACTCCAATCTGCGGCTGATGTACTTGCTGTAGTGAGTGATGCGAGACTGGCAGCAATTTTACCAGCCTTTATCCTTACTGCGTCTGATGCTAAATTCTGTCTGGTATAATCAATTGGGTTAACACCAGAAGCCCAATTCTGCATTTCTGCTTCGTCAGACCATGCTATCAAGCCTCCCAATTTCTTGAGTTTGAATGTTTGACTTGTAAACTGACCCTTTCTTGATTCAGGTGATTCGAGTTCTCCAATCTCTTCTGTTATTCCAAAGCGACTGTAAGCCAAAGTTTGGATTGCTAATGTGTTAGTGGCCTTTGTCGTTACCGCATTAATTATGGAAAACTGTCTTTGTTGAACGTCGAGGATGTCGATAAAATTGGCTAATATCTGAATATTACTAAAGTCACTACTAGTTATAGTCCCTCCTGCCTCTTTGCTGCGTAAATATTCGTAAGCCTGACCACTTATTTCAGGACCAAACACACCAACTAGCGAGTCAAACCTTGATGCATGTGAATCAGTACTAGCATCGGCTGAATGTAGATAGTTGGAGTAGGCCCCATAGTCAAAACATTTTACTTCCCAAGTTGGACGATTACCACCATCAAATGATTCCCCAAAGTAAATTGATTGAGGTTCTGGTCTGTATCCTTCCTGTGATTTTTCTATTAAATCATGGTCTACTGCTGGATTATACCAATAACTCTTGGCCTGGCTGATACGATTTGACTTTAATTCACTTCTTGTAAAATCATGGACCTGTTTCTCTATGGAACCTTCTGCGGGTTGCATATATCTTTGTGCTACCTTTTGATATTGCTGCTTGTTTAGCAGTTGTGTGATATCACTCATGAGTAATTTGTCGACATTAATAAAAGGAACAAGTACGTTTTATCTCTTGAATGTACGTCACTCACACGCAAAATAATGAGAAACAAACAAAAATGTACGTGCCAGACGGGCAGATAACGAGTTATCTTGATGATGCTGTACAATTTGCTCCAGAACTTGAACGTTTGAAGTATGCTGGAAAACCTATCACTGAGAATAAAATGTACCAAAGTCTCAGACAGAAGAAGAAAAGAGCATTTGATGTGCTTTGTGAATCCCTTGCAAACATGTCATATTCATGGAGTATCTAAGAAAGAGTGAGAATGAGAAACTACGAGAGTCACTTGACCCTGACTTGGAGCGATTGTTTCTATCTCCAGAAATAGATGACAAATTTAGTGTACCAATGTTTTGGAGATTAATAGACTCATTGCTTGATTGGAACTATGATAATGATAATAATAGAAAAGGCAATCAAATAGATAACTTCAGGCTGATATTGATGTCTATTATGCAGGATTTGATTTGTAAACAAGCGATATCATAGGTCTGAATGTGCCATGAAATTTCTCGTTTATTCTGGCTAGAATCCTATCTAATGCTCTGTTTAGTGCGTCTTCCTTGTAGTAGAGTAGCGTCCTAGAGAAGCGACCCAAGTCAAGGTCTATCATGACAAAGTTTGGAACAATGCCTTCGCCTCCAATAGCCATACAATCTCTAACATCTGGTTTGCGATAATGCTGGACAAATTGAGGAAATGGCGATATGCGACAATTAATTTTGCGAGCCTGGTAAAAGTAGGCTAGTGCTTCTGATTTGTCCTGTACTGTTAGACGCCATCTGTCACCGGCACAAACGAATTTGGGCCAAAACGAATTATCCTGCTTGAATAGATTGCATATGAACGCCAGCCCATAACTTATGGGCACGTATTCACCTCCCCTTCCCCTTCCATTACCTTGTTCACTAGTTATTGTCATGACGTTTTTTTTCGCCACCATCAGATTCAGATGATGCATACCTGTCGTTCACTCTCTGGCTATGTCCTCCGTCATCATCGTCTATGTTTTCAGCATGGGTATGATTTTGAGACGCTTGAGACGCTTGAGACGGAGTTTGGGAGAATAGTTCGCTATTATTACTATCTTGTTGTTGTTGGTCCTGCATGGGGCCCTCTGAGCGTGCGCCTGCGTGTGCTCTTTCACTTTCATGCTCGTTCGGTTTGCTGTTATTTGTACTATTTTCTTTGCTTCTAAACTCCGTCTCCTACGTCTCATCCGTCTCAGTTTCATCATCATCTTCACCTCCACCTTCAATTTCGTCTCTAAACACACGGTTGGCTTGCTGCCATTCATGTCGTAGTCTCTGCTTTTCTTCGCGTGTAATCTCCTTGATTTGTACGTCTTCGAGTTTGTATTTTCTCGCCAGTCGCTTCATTATTCTACGACTAAATTCAAGTTCACGTCTAGTGCCTGTATGCTTTGGTGGCTGGGCTTTGAAGTTGTCCTTTACCATTTTAATGAGGATTTGCTCAGACCTCTTTCCAAACTCTGCACTCTCACACGTTGACTTTCCTATAGTCTCGGCTTCAGTTGAAGTGATGTATCTATTCCAAATATCACCAGATGCTATCGTAATCAGATTTTTTGTACTCTTTAAGCCGTCTGCGAGAGCAAATTCTTCCACCAAATCACTACAGATTGTATATAACAGTGAGATCTCGTTCTGATTGTTTTCTGCTCTTCTTTGATTGACAAAATGACTTGCTATTTTGAATAACTTGTTCTGTGTCTTGTTATCGCGAAATAACCTAAGTATTGGTTTGAAAGTATTGGTTTGAATATTTGAGCCTCGCGGTTGTGAACACTCAACTCAATGTTTTGGTATTTCTGATGGCAGTGAATGAGTTTGAAGCAAAAAAGCAGTTTTCTAAAGTCAACTAAGGCTTCTAGTTCGTCATCTCCAGTTTCATTTATGACATCAGTTATGTCCCAGTCTGGAACATCTGCTATTGATTTCATTTCGACGGCTCTACTCTTTAAGCCAAGAGATTCGATAGAGTTCTCTGAGCCAAACGCCTTAGAGCCAAAGGTGCAATACCAATTGCCGCTATACTTTCCACCAGCGGAACCGCCTTCTTTGTCGTTTCGTCTAACTCTAACACCTTTGGTATAGCCATTTTTGTAAATTTTCATCTTCTCGATGTCCTCGTCCATGTTATCGGCCTCGTCCTCGCAAATGGTGCCCTGGCACTCTTGGTATGACCCTAAATGTCTGTAGACATTGGCCGCTGTCATACCTGTGCTCATGAGGTTTCTGTATGCTAGTTTGTTGATTACACGAAGTTTGTTGGTCTTGCCACTATCTGGAGTACCAATAAAAAATATGTAAAAGGTTATTCCAAAAACGTCTTCAAAGTATGTGTAGATTGTCCAAGCAGCACACAGTTCGTTTTCATATTTGCTTGCACAACTATACCTCCTCCATTGTGTGAGAACTTTCTGATAGATGGTATCAAGCGTTTCATATTTGGCTCGCTCTAGAACATCGTCAAACTCTGCTTCGTTCTTGAAAATGTATGTAGTGTTAAGGTTGTCAAAATCATCTGGAGGCGGTGGATAAAATCGACCGCCTAGGTAGTCGACATAATCAATTAGTCTAACTTCTCTGTCAGCAATGTCAACTGATGCATATTTTGACTTTCCACCAACAATAATTGACTCTGCGTATTGGCCCAAGTCCTTGTTTCTGTAACTAGCGAGGAATCTCTTCTTTGGTTTATGTTCCTTCTTCGCTGCTTGTTGTCCTGGCTGTTGTTGGTTTTTGTTAGGATTGGGTGGATTGGGTGGATTGGGGTCGACCGTTTAGGAAGCACCATCCTCATCCTTGTCCCCTTTCGTTTCCGTCTCCGTTTCCGTCGTCGTCGCCGCCGCTTCGGCTGCTGTTAATAACGATGCTTGCAGTATTTTCGAGATATATGGAGACCTTGGTACCATTTCTCGCTGTTTGTCTATGGCCTCGATTACCGTATTCTCGACAGTTATCGAAATATGTTTTTTCGACATTATTTAATGCTAGAAGTGGCAGGAGTGTTACGGCTAATAGGAACTAATTTTCTAACTAACTAACTGACTAACCAACTCAAGCATGGAAACTTAACAACATTGATTGAGTGGCTGTCTACAAATTAAGCAGCGACTTACGCTATAATCATCGGGTTTGAAGTCATATCGTGCCCCACAAAGGCGACATTGCCAGTACACTAAATTAAAAGAGTCAGGAGTAGGTTTAGAGAAGTTATTTCTCGATTTGTGCTGCCTGCCGCTTTCTAGGTAATCGGTGATATTCCTCTAACTCTCGTGTGATATCCTGTATTGCGATATCGGCTTCCGCTATAATCTTTCTAATGCGGTCAATGCCACTAAGAGACTCAGTCTCCATTATAATCTTTCTAATGCGGTCAATGTCACTAAGAGATTCAGCCTCCAAGTTAATCTTCTTCTTTCTTTTTCTTGTTGGCATTTCCCTGTATAAGAGTACCTTCATCCCCAAGTGATTTAGGAGCTTCTCCAGATAATTCCGGTAGAACCCTTTCCACTAAGCCAGGATACTGTTTTTCAATTCTGTCAATCAATATCCCTAGTAAGTTCTTTGCTCGTACAAGTGAGTCTACATCGTGATTGACCCTCTCCATCTTTAACGCGAATATCTCTTCTTGCATTTTGGCACTCTTCAATTCGTCCTTGGTTTTATTATGCTCTCGTATCTCTGTCTTAAGTTCGTCTTTGAGATTGCCTTCTTGTCTAATAGTCAGATATCGCCATGCTTTTGCATGTTCCAGTAACAATTCTTCCTGTGAATATTTGACGTAATGTCTTTCGACGCCGATACTATGACCGCTCAGTATTTTGCGCTGTTCAAGTCCAACTTTGGCTTTAGCCATCATTGTTGTTGCGAACTTTCGAAAGCCATGTATCATAGGGACTTCATGGCGTGCATGTTTCTCATATTTTGTCCGTGCTCTCAGACCCACTTTAATTAGGAGTAATCTAATCTCCCTTCCTATTCCACTATGGGTCATGTGAAATTTCTTGTCCGCATTCGCGTCTTGCTCCGCAAAGTCCTGCCTAAATAGAGGGTCTTTAGGGCGTATTATTTCACCCTTTATTCGTCTGGACTGCAGATAGATATCCATAGCCTTGGTGGCCTCTGGGGTGAGAAATGAGTAATATTCTTCTCTCGAACCCCTGTAAATCGTCAGTTTATACACACGTATATCGCTATTAGGAAGCCAGACTTCCTCCAAATCCTCAAATCTTAGATGGTGGTCTTTGTTGAATCTATCATCGAGTGCTCCTAGTCTGCAATTCGTGGATACATATGTGAGGATCATCGCATTGGTCTTTTCATCTGATGCGTCTAACATTTTTTCAATCTCTTCATGTTTATACGCACTGAGTTTATTCACATAGACATGCTCACCAACGAATTTACTCATTTTCTTCGCGTTTAGTACAATATCGTTCATTGCGTAGAAGTGATTGATAGCCGCTAACCTGTTTCTGACTTCGCTTGACGAATACCCTTCCTTCTTTGAATATCCGATATATTCAATGATTTTAGTTTCTATTTTTCTAGGGTCGCCGTTGCCAACTTCTAATAATTGACTGATGTGACTAAGCCCTAGCCACCTCATGAACTTTCTTATTAGAAGGTGGTAAGTTTTCTTAGTTTGCTCTGTCCTCAATGAGTTATAGAAAACATCAAAAGTAGGGCCGTCCATTCCAATATCATAACCACCAGCAGCACGACGAGCAGCAGAAGCGGCTGCGGGTCTCTTCTGCTTCGAGTCAGATACTAACTAAATCCACTCCCTTCCCGTATTCCTACCTACTAACATCGCATTTCTGGGTTTCTGTTTTGCATACAATAAGGTGCGCACAATGGTACTTGGGACAACTTTAAAGTATGACAAACAAACTAAACCCCATGGGACTTATTCCGACACTCCAAACACAACTTATTTCTCAGTCGCAAATCAGCCATGAAAACAACTTTGCATCGAACACATTGGCGATAGGAAACCTTTCTCATTTACTTATTTCAGATACTCCATTTCGGTGATGATGGCATGGACAATCGCAGCTGCTACACTCACAGTTACAGTTGGACTTGTCCGTCTGTTGTTGTTGTTGTCCTGTCTGTTTGTTTATCCTTTCAAAGAAAGCCTTTACGTCTAATTCACCGGCTCCGTCTAATTGCATCGTTAGATTTTGCTTAAATGCGTCATTGACATATTGCTCAAACGAACCATAACCTAGCATCTTTGAAATGTGCCAGGCTGTTCTATAGTACCACTTTGGAAGCCTGATAGTAACTATAGTTTCGTTTTCATTTATTTCAGGGGATAAACTGCTAGCCATTCCTTTAGCCTCCTCAATTCGCTTTCTATTGTCGTAACTCTGTTATCCAATGCTAGTATCTTTTCGTCATTCGTATGGTGAACAACAACCGGTG
>NZ_QURE01000093.1 GCF_009898475.1 Nitrososphaera sp. AFS
TGGTGTCACCATTTCTTGGGGGCCTGCTAGGATAGGATGTTCTCTCATAAAAGTTGGGTTTACTCATTTTATATTACTTTTCGACTATCCCATATAATAGTCAGATGAATGAATGTTTATATTTTAAAACTAACTATGATAGAATATTCTAAGCCAATGACTGAACTAACCGAAAATAGACTTAAAGAGTGCTGTGATGGTCTAAAGCCTTTCTCGTTCAAATCCGTTCGTGAATCAGGAGAAACAAATGGATTACTTATTTGTAACTACATAGCAGCTGTAAAAACTGAGAGAAGAGGGCTGTCTGACAATTATCGCAGAAACATTATAGCTAATCTAAGTCGGCTATCACGCTTTCACAAAAATAAGCCGTTTAAAGCCATGAAAAGAGAGAATGTTATAGTATTTCTGAATCAATTACGTAAACCTGACAGCGAAGATCCATTACACAAATGGAAGGGGTCATATAATCAATCCTTAACCCTTATAATTTCCTTCTTCAAGTGGCTGTATTACCCAAACGATACTTTAAGTGATAGACCTAAACCTGATGTAGTAAAGAACATAGTCTTCCAAAAACGACTGGAGGTATCAATATACAAGCCATCAGATATGTGGTCGCTTGAAGACGACACCTTGTTCCTAAAATACTGTCACTCAAAGCGTTTGAAATGCTATCATGTGGTGTCCAGAGATACCGGGGCAAGACCACATGAGCTTACAAAGTTAAAGATCCTTGATGTCCAGTTTCGGCTTAATGGGGACGGAACACAATATGCAGAATGTCTTTTCAATGGTAAGACTGGAACAAGGTATAATGCATTAATCAACTCCATTCCATATGTCAAGGATTATTTGGATCATGAACACCCACAACCTACAAATGATAACGCACCTTTCATTAGTGCGGTTAGTAAGAGCCTAGCCAGACATCTTCCATCGAGCGAAATATTTCGTTTCTATAGTGATCAAAAGAAATGTTTCACAAATTTGTTGGATAACCCTAGCGTTCCATTTGATGATAAACAGAAGATTTGTGAGCTGCTGAAAAAACCCTGGAACCCCTATGTCAGACGACATACTGCATTAACAGAAAAATCGGCTAATCCACTCATGAAACCAATATTAGAACAATTTGCTGGATGGGTTGAGGGTTCGAATATGGGAAAACGTTATACACATTATTTCGGTAACGAATCTACTAATAGGCTCTTAGAGGCCCATGGAATATTACCTCCGAATTCAAATAACGAATTAAAATTAAACATTACGAATTGTCCACACTGCAACGAACCAAACACACCGGACGCCAAGTTTTGTGCCAATCTAAAGTGTAGGATGGTTCTACGGTATGATGGGTACCAGGAGTCAGTAGAGAAGCAGAGAGAGAATGAAAACAAGCTCGCAATTATGGAACAAAGATTCAACTCTATGCAATCTCAGATGCATTCTCTAATAACTGCACTTGGTAGTATGGATCAGTATGCCAAAAATACATTTGCAAAGCAACTGTTTGAAAACAAAATATACGACAATGAATTTCCAAACTCTGGCTAAAGAAAAGAGGTCAAAGCAGTTTTAGAGATTTCTGTATACGTATACCTCTTCGTTTTCTACTTTAATGACTAAGTCACGCTGTGCTGTTCTTGTTTTTACACCATCCCATACCTCCATAGACAAGTGTCCAGTATTTTTTTTAGAATCCAGCCACACCCTACCTGTTAAATCTCCACCATATACGGGCGTAAACTTAAAGAACATCTCAGTATATCCGGGTATACCTTCTGCAAATGATTCTATATTAGTCCAAATCTTATTGATGATTTCTAATGGAACTCCAAACTCTTCAATACAGATGTCTTGAAGATAGTCAACAAATTTTCTTGTATTATTATCCTGAATGTCCATTTCCCTAACTTCGTGTACGTCATTAACTTTATTCCAATTGAACAAATAGACTAATTTTTGTTTTTTCGCTTCTTCTACGATCCGTGGCATTCGCAATCTGAACGAGATTGCATTACAAATTTCTTTTGCTCTTACAAGGTGGTTTATTGTAAGATTGTTCAAATCAGAATCTTGTTCTACCTTAGTTCGATATTGTTCTATACATATCCGAATTCCAAGCCGGACAAGTAGCCCGGCTAATTCGCTTCTTCTTACATCATCTACATTAGTTCGATTTACAGGAAGCATCCCTAATATTGCCTTCAATAACTTATTGACATTTGTATAACTGAAAATTTCCTTCTGTGTCTCTTCAGGTAGCCTTCGAGCTATCAATGTAAGATCATCAACCATAGTAATTGCATTCTTTTGTAATCTAAGCAGTGTCTGATACTTGTTGGAGTCTCTTCGTGCTATTTCTTTCCAATTATGTTCAATTAACTTCTTACGAGTCGCTCTCTCTAACATATATTGTTAGAAATGGTAGGTTGGTCTACCCTAAAAAGTTATTTATTATATTCAATAAGTATATGCAGATGACTGAGATAATTACATTCAGCATTTCAGCAAAATTGCGTAAGAAGGTTGATGAACTAAGGGGCGATATTACTCGTTCTAAGTTCGTCTCGCGCATAATAGAAGATGCAGTACAAATACGAACAAAACCAAACCTAGTTCCTACGACTGGTAAGTCTTTGCAGAGGCCCGGCCAGCCAGTAGGAAGTTCCATCCAGGGAAAGCCCACAGATGCTTAGCAAACCTTACGTAACTCCGTTATTAGAACGTTCAATTTCTGGAACGGAGTTTAAAGTGGACGTTGTGACTGTGTGTCTTACTTCCAGCTGTTCTGAATGCAAGGGTGAATACGTAAATCACGTGCTTGGACACAAGTTTGTGTGCCAATGTAAGTGTCATGGTGGAGAGCATGAACATTGTGATTACTCGGCTGTTCCATGTACTCATTGCACAAACTGCGGCGTAAAACAAAAGGACGGAGTTAAAAAATGGCTAGTGTAGATGCAAAAGAGCAAAGGCGCTTACGAAGGGAGATAAGATGATGGAATCGACGATCGAAGATAGAGTAGCGATCTACAATAAGAGGTTAGATAAGGCGAAGATCTATGGGGAGAATTTAAAAATCTATTTCAAGGAACATGCACCGGATGTCATAGATGAATATGGTGAACTAGATACACACAAAGCTTCCGAATACTTCGAGAAGTTACTTAATTTAGCGAATACAGGTAAAACCTTAGCCGATCAAGATGACGATCTAGTACAGGCCTTCGCAACTGTAGGACGTGCATATTGCGGGATATATGATAAATGGACTGGAACATGGATAACTGCTCTGGAAGAATCTCATTATCCCCCACTATGCGAAGAGTGTGCGATCTATGGCAGATATTAAAAGAAGGAACGGCTCGCTGCCTGGCAGGTGTCCGAGCCGAGTCAACACAACCACCGATCTGTACCATATTCTAACCTCAATTAGTGATGTAGTTGACAGAGCATTATAATTCGACAGATATTATTAAGGTATTCTTTATACGTTATGAGGGGTTGACCAAACGTACGTGATTGATTGGTCAACTGAAGACCAGGAAGCCTTAGACGATTATATTATAGAACTCTCAAAGTCCCGAACGATCAGAAAGATCGCAAAGATCTTTGGTGTTAGCCATAACACCATTAGAAAGCGGATTAAAAATAGAGGACTGAAGATTATCTTTCATAGAAAGAAAATCAATGACTGGAAGGCAATAGTAGAACATATCAGAGCAATAGATCTCCCATTTTACAAGAGCCTACACCTTTATCCTGTCGAACTTAGGCAGCTCTACTACCGTTTAATTGAGGTTGGACTGATAACAAAAAGTCAGAGCAACTACAACTATTTATCGAGAGTTACATCCGAAGCCAGGAGAGGATGTACTTCTGATTTCCTAAAACCCTCCAGATATGGTAAACTTCCACTAGACTGTATTATTGATAAGGGATCTCCAGATCTGTTGGGATCTACAGATCTAGATAAAGGCCCATCTAACCCAACACCTGCAGAGTGGCCAGACGTTTGGGAGGAACATCTTAATAACGGATTCGAAGAGGCAGACAAAGCTATAGATGCACTTGATGAGCTACCGGATGATTATGATGGTAAGGTATATGGTGGAAGTGATGGGGTTAATCCGGGTAAGTGGTGGCATCAACCCAAGTATGTTGAGGTCTGGGTCGAGGCAGCTAATCTTATCAAAACACTTGATAGTCTGATTGGAGACATTGTTAAAGTTACTGCAGCAGGTGGTGTGGCAACCACCTATACATTAGCAAAGAACTGTGAACGAATCAAAAAGTTGAAGGAGTCACATGACCATATCAAACAGGTTATCATACTTTACTGTGGCGATCTAGATTCAACGGGCGATTGGTTAGATGAGTATCTGGTTAATGCCATTCAATATTATACTGGATGGACCCATCATAAGGAATTTGAAGTAATTAGAGTGGCAGTCACACCCGAACAAATTCTCGAATGGAACTTGGTGGAAAATCCAGAGTATAATACAGAGGAGAATAAAGATCCACGCTTTGAGCGATTTGCGGACAAATATCCTGAACTGGTAAAGAAATATGGTGAGAAATTTGGCATTCAAGTAGAGGCAATGTTAACCACCAAAATAAAGATCAAAAGATTCGAGAAATTACTTCGGGATAAAATACTCTCTAAGGAGTATTGGGATGAAGATCTGTGGAAAAAGGAATGTCCACCTAATAAGTACGACTACGAAGCAAACCATGAGTTAGAGCCACAACCATTTGACATAGATAATGATCTGCCAGATCCGGAGTCCTACTTTAGTATGACATCTGAAGAGTCGGATATGGATAACACTAGGGAGATCATGGAGCGTAGGATAAAGGAATACAAAAAGAAACTAAGGGATAAGCTCAATAAAATGTTGGTGAAGGAGGATGATCTTTAGTTCTCTTCTTGCCTCGATTAATAATCACACTCTGATGAATGATTTGGCAAATTTAGCGAAACGTTGTACCATATCACTCCCACCGGATTTATACAAACAGTTAGAGCGGGACAGACAGTACGAAAGTAGATCTAGCTATTATTCTCGACTATTGAGGCAAGCCGCGACGAAGGAGCGGCAGTAGACAGAAAAA
>NZ_QURE01000094.1:0-4272 GCF_009898475.1 Nitrososphaera sp. AFS
TGAAAAAATCACAATGGCCAAATACGGACATCGCTACTGGTGACCTTACAGACGAAATCTCCAAACTAAAGAATATGAAGGGAAAGGACATCATTGTTTATGGCGGCGCTTCATTTGATTCTTCCTTGATTAGGGCAGGATTGATTGATGAATTTCATTTGTTCATCAACCCCGTTGCAATCGGAAACGGCATGACCATATTCAAAGATTTGAACAAGATTCAGAAATTCAATCTGGTTAAGTCAGTAATATTTGAGTCCGGAGAAGTTGGGCTTCACTATGAGCCAGAGTCTGATAGTATTAATTACTGATAACAATATATGAATATCACTAGCATAGGTTAAGGTAATGAAGGCTGTCAAAGCACTATAGGGTATTAGGATAACCATTAAATCAGATATCCCCTTCTCAATCATGTTACTTTTTCTTGTCTAATTCATTGATTTTATTAATTCGTGCTTTAACTAGCTTTTTTATTAGCATGGCAGGAAGTCTTTTGTCCAAAGGAAAACGAATAGTTGCTTTGGTAGTTTCGTAGCCCTTCAGTTCACTTTTATGTTCTTCTACGATAGGAGTTGGTATGTAAAGTCCAATATGTTTTTTAGAAAGTCCAAAATATACCAGTCGGCCTTTGTAACGGTAGTAAGCCATCCCATAACTAATATGTTCCTGTGCTTTTGGAGCAGCAGACTTGATAATCTCTCGGAGTTCCTTAAGCTTGTACTGTAATCCTTTTGGCGATAGTGCAATATTTTCATTAACATCCTTGACCTGTTTCATGCATTCATCTATCAACTTTCTTGATTTCAATTAATAGATTTGGTCCTGTTCTATCATATTGAAATGCTCTTCCTAAGTAAGATATCTTTTCAACATGAAGTATCAAATTTCCCTCCATAATCTTCACTGCCTACACAGCCTTCACCATTTATATAAAAAGGCTTTCCGAATAATACTGAACATGTCCCATTAAGACAAGTAGAAGAACTTCAAGTCGGCTCCTTCTTGTGCTAGCAATTATATAAATAAATACAACAGTTGCAAAATAGATATAATGAAAACCATTAGCAAATTTACTATATCAATAGTATTTGTAGCTATTCTTTGTATACTAATTAATGGTAATACCAAGGTTGTTGCTGCTGGCAATATATGGATAAGCAAAGGTGACGCATTAAATAGAATGGGAAATTATAGTCAAGCAATAGCAGCATATGGTGCAGCTCTTAAAATAGATCCCAATTATGTAAGTAAAGGATGGTCACTAAATGAATTAGGTAATTATAGCCAGGCCATCGTTTATCTTGATAAAGCTCTTAAAATAGACCCGAACCACCTTGATGGTCTGGTTTTCAAAGCGCAGGCACTATATATGATTGGAAATTATACTGGAGCAAAATATTATTCAGACAAAGCTTTTGAGATAGACCCTAAATCTCCTGCACTAAAGAGATTACCAGAAGTCTTTAGGAAGGCACAATAACGATAGAACAATATGAACCATACTATTTTATGGGTTAAGACTTTTAAATATGTCAATATCTGTCAAATCATCAAATCTGGCAACAAAACTAAGTGGTGTTTTTGAAATTGATTATTTGGTTGGCAGGATGATTCAAGAGTTAGATTAGTACAAGCGCAAATCCAAAATGGTAAACTGAGTGCAAACTTCCACGTATTTAACCAAGTTCAAATAATTTCTTTATTTCACGAACCAAATCTCCAGTCGTAATCGGTTTCCTTAAGAATGATTCTTGCTTAAATTCACTGAATCCATGTTCTTTTCTGATTTCTTCGTGAAAATATTCGGTAGCAGTTAAGAAACATACTTTGACCCTGCTATCTATCCTCTTTACCTTTTGGTACATGCGAAATCCATCAACCCCTGGCATCTTAATGTCCAGAATCACTAGATCGTATTTATCACCTCTAAAATTCTCATACGCTAATACGGGGTCAGTATAAGAATCCACACTAAACCCATTATCTTCTAAAGACATACGCAATGTGATAGTTATGTCCGGATCGTCATCAATTATTAGAATTCTTTTCTGTTGCTGTTCGGGTCTCATGGGAATTTATATATAATAATAATTCACATCAAGATATTTAGAAATTATAAAGAATTACGTCATATGCTTTGTGGTATGGCCGAGTTATGGCGGAATTGGATTAACGTAACAAACTGAGGTAGCGGTTTGTTTACTATTGACCAAATTATTTCACCAGACTGGTTACCTTGTTCCTCATATGGTCATTTCTCGAATCTATATAACCAAAATATGGAATATAAGAAGGGACAATCCACTTCTGTAAGATGAGCCATCACAATAATATTCTAATTACCGCAACAGCCATAGTTCTATTGTTATTATGTGCTAACATTACTGGTTGCGTTGCCACAACACAGAGAGTGGTGGGATCAGTACCAGATACAAATGTGACTAGTGCTAATACAAAATACTACTCTTACATTAAGTAGTCCATTTTGGATAGACAATGATAAGACCACTGGTCAGAGAGTATTAGATGTTAATAATCCCAGTGGGCCTACACTAGAGACATCCTTTTCAGATTTTGGAGCTGGAATAATTAAGGGTGTCGGCAATGCAACGACTATCGGCACAATAATTACTAGCTTTAGATCTGGTGGAGCACTATATTCTCAGGGAAAAGGTGTAACAACCACCGATGATGGTGAAATAGCAACTTGGACTGAGCAAGGAATAGGACATTTTACTAAGCAAGGGAAGGTGGTATTCCACGGTATAAGGATTTTCAGTACGTCTTCTACTGAGAAGCCTACCTTTCTCAATAATCTAGTGGGAGTTCTCTACACTCAAGCAGATATTAAAAGTGGAATTGCGACTAATACAATTTGGGAACTGAAGTAATCGAACTTTCATAAGATGACATTTGCCCTCGGAGGAAAAGATGTCGTCTCAAACAATTAATCAAAGGTTTTTATATATCAGAACCCCAAAGATATTTCGTCTTTGAAAGGGACTTCCAAGAATAAAGCGAAAATCTCTAGGGTTCTAGGGTTCCTTATGCCCACCTTGGATTAAAGTCTTTATAATCTTAAAATTCTTCCTACATTATAGTCAGTTTCTTCCTTTCCTTCCATATACTTGCTGTTCTCTCTATTCACAAGTGAAAGAAGGATTGTGTGGCAATTAGGTCATAAAGTTGCATTCGGAAATAGTCGTGATTCCTTCTGCGACTGGTTTGGATATTCAGGTATCAACTTAAAAGCGGGCTAGAATATCCTAAATATCTGTCCCAAATATTTAAATAAGATTCCGGTAGCAGTTGACGACTATGATTACGTATACACTGTTCCCTCACTCCTTCCTACTTTCTTTTAAAACATAAAGTTATTACAACAGTTCTTACTTTTGGTAAAAGCTAATGAATATTGGGATACTTGGATCTGGAGATGTAGGCCGTAGACTAGGTGATGGTTTTATTGAACTTGGGCATACTGTTAAGATCGCATCACGAAATCCAAACCAAGAGAAAATAATTGAATGGATGGCTAAACACGAAAAAGTGAAAGTATCATCAGGATCTTTTGCGGAAGCAGCTTCTTTTGGTGAACTCGATGTTATTGCAACTTCGTGGGCTGGAACTGATGAAGTTATAAGAATGGCTAATCCTAAGAATTTTGCGGGCAAAGTTGTGATTGATGTCACCAATCCATTGGACTTCTCTAAAGGAATGCCACCAAGGCTAGCAATAGGTCATGCAGATTCTGCGGGAGAGACAGTCCAACGTATGCTGCCTGATTCGAAAGTTGTAAAAGCATTCAATACAGTTGGAAATTCCCACTTTATACATCCAGATTTTCCTGGGGGTCCACCTACCATGTTTATATGTGGGAATGATGGCAAAGCTAAAAAAACTATTACAGATAATATTCTTACAAAACTTGGCTGGGAAACAATAGATATAGGAGGAATAGAAGGGGCTAGGCTTTTAGAACCACTTGCATTTCTATGGATAATGCACTACTTTAGAACAGGTTATGGAAACCATGCCTTTAAGCTATTACGAAAATAAGGCTTACCACAGAAAATGCCTTCAGTGAAAGCATGCTGTGCGTATGTCTTTGCCCAATCTTCTTTTGATCTTATAGACCTACCATATCCCAGATTGATAACTAACGATGAATACTTAACTATAGATGGAATAGAATGATATAAACGCACATAACCTCCTATCGCTTCAAATAATTCGCATGAAACAAGCAGATACCAATCTTAGAATTCT
>NZ_QURE01000094.1:4278-15007 GCF_009898475.1 Nitrososphaera sp. AFS
CGGATTCATATAATAAAGCTCTCCTACGTGCAGCTATGGAACTGCTTCCAGATAATGTGACTTTAGAAATCTTTGACCTTGATGGTATTCCTCCTTTTAATCAGAACCTAGAGACAAATATGCCAGCAAAAGTAATTGAATTCAAATCAAAAATTAGAGAAAATGATGCTCTATTGATTGCCACTCCTGAGTACAACTATTCGGTACCTGGAGTCCTAAAAAATGCAATTGATTACGCGTCAAGACCATACGGTGACAATCCATTTAATGAAAAACCAGTAGCAATCATGAGTGCTTCTATTGGAATGCTGGGAGGAGCAAGAGCACAATACCATTTACGTCAGATATTTGTATTTTTGAATATGTATCCAGTTAATGGTCCAGAGGTAATAGTCACATTCGCACAAGATAAGTTCGATGCAAATGGCAAGCTAATTGATGATAATACCAGTAAATTCTTAAAACAACTTCTTCAAAACCTTGCAAATTGGACAAGAAGACTGAAAGGATAATTGCAAGATAATAATGATAACTGTTATCATCATTTATAGATCTTAAAATTTCTAACGATTATCCTTAACACATACTTCATTACACTATCAAGTGGGTGGATGTACTTTTGGCCTAGTCCTCCTTCTATCCAATATCAGCACAATGATTCCTGCTATCAGGACGATAATGCCAATTATACTGAGAACAACACCTACTATTATTCCGCCAAAAGAATTAAGATTAACGTGATTGTTTGCACCCACAAATGGTAAATTGCCAACCTGTACATCTACACTTACTGGCGTGTGTCCTAAATTATAGATAGTTGCAGTATATTTTCCAACAATATCTGGCTTAAATGTAGTAAAAAATGCCCCTGTGAATTCATTACTTGTCATTATAATACCATTTGGATTTCGTACAGTCTCTCTTAGGTTGTTGTTTGGTATTTGTCCCCCAGCAGTCCCATTATTGCGTTCTACATGTATTGCCAATGATAGAGGCCGCAATGTATCTATTATCTGAATAGATGCGTTTACCGAACCAGCAGGTCTAACCGAGGCATCACCCAGAATGGTATCTTCGCGTAAGATTTTTCCTGCAAAAGGAACAGCCCATAAAGTAGAGACAACTATTCCTGAAATCAGTAAAGCGGCAACAATTAATACTATGTAGCCTCGTTGCATGGGTATTTGTATACACTGAATTCAGATGTTTTAAAGATTCCATGAACACAGGTCTAATCCTGGACTGAAGCATCAAAGAACAATGGGTGAGTGACCTGACCGTATATTGATCACCTATCCTCACACTGTGGGACATTGTGGCACACATATGTATGCCAAGTAATACCTTTATACAAGATAACGTTTCTGAATATATGGTCACTGAACTACAGTTCACTAGTACTTCCGTTGTATTCTTATTCTCAGTGCATGGAGTTCAGAGATTGTGAATCTCATTCTGGTCTTTCACATTCCTATTTATCTACTCCTACATCGACGTTAGCAGCAAAAACAAGTTTCTCTAATATAGGACGATATTCGCCGTCAGATCGATATAGAGGGAGTAGTTCACTATAGGTATCAATCGCAAACACTTCTCTTTTTGTTATAAAATGTGGAATCTAATACTTCAATTCCCAGGTCTCTTCTGAGAAATTTCCCTCCGTGTCAATTTCTGCTTCAAAGATTCCAACGACATCGTTCAGAAAGACTAGTTTGCCGGTTGATCCTGTACTCAAGAGTACCGCTCCGCATACCTTCATGCCATAAGTAGTGATTCTTCCTATTCCTTCAGCTGTGAATGTTACCATCTCTAATTCTTCAGATGTTAATACCCCTTGTGCTTTACCACGAAGTAATCCTGGAGACGATGGCCTGGCTACATAAGTTATACTTCCATTGATTGGAATTCCTTTAGCACTCTCCTTTACCGATACGCGTGCTTCCATAGTTGGGCCTTCTATGTCTAATACCCTTTGACCAATTACCTTCCCCTTCAGTTCTTTAATTTGTTCTCCCAGCATCTTTTTGGATGGAATTGTTTTAAGTATTTCCATTATGTATGATTGAGTATATTGACTAGATTAAGTCTAGTCACTGATCTACTGAATAAATCAATGACCGTACCTTGTGATACTGTGCTGGCCATAACTTCTGATAAATAGTAAGTTTAGTGGCAGTCAATTGCAGCTACTTGCAATTAACTGCAGGATGACCTTGTTATTGTAGTTGGTTAGGGTAAGCGAGTTGGTCAGCTAGGGCGCGTGTTCACCTACCTGTATGCTGTTTTGACCTACAAATATAGCAAAGCGTTACATCATATGGGGCATTAATCTCTCGCCCACATCTTGCGCATTTTTTAATCATCTTTTCTAGTTTCCCAATCATCTAAAAACCTTTACAAATGGTATGATATGATAGGTAGGCATAGTATGCCGGATATATGTGCAAGAACGCATCTTCTGTTTATTAGAAAGTATTACAAGCAGTTAACATCAGGTTGTTCATATAGAGGTTGGAGGAAGATGATGGGGATTGGCTGTAGAGTTGTAGTATTGGAATGGGTCTACATCAGGATAGTAATCATGTGTATTAGAACCACCAAAACTAGTATGGTTTGTAAATGCACATATCCATTTACCTTCTGGAGCTTTAGTGGATGGTTTGAAACCTACTGAGAACCAGCCCCGCGTATATTCTTGGAGTTTAGAAGGTTTCCTATATTCTTTCCTACCACGGATATCATGCCTGAAGGTGGCAGAAAACTTGGTGAACAGTCATCACGAACAGGGTCAGGATTGCCTATTATTGTACCATTAACAACACCTTTGTTCCTCCTAGACTAAATGGGCTGGATCGATTTGTTACCTGTTGTATTACTTGTAATGATGGTTATTGTAACTGCTGCGGTAAGCTGATAAAATAGTATCATTATTTATTATTCAAAATTGCTTTAGTATGTAAAGCAGAGTACGTAACCAATATCGACATTATACAAATAAACAGAATAAAGCTTCCAATAACAATGCCTTATTCAAGCTTTATGCGTATTTATGCATGTTATGCATAATTGGGCTAGATGCAAGATACCAGAATGGAAAGGAAGAGTAGTCGGCCTAGTACTTCACTACAAATTAGTAAGTCATTAGTTCAGTAACATAAAACAGAATAACTATCTCGAAGTATGAGACTGTATGTTTTTATAATTTATTTGGTTAAAAGAATGGATAAAGTGAAATCAAAGCGCACAATTTCCGCAGACATATTAGTAACTTTGTTGCCTATCTTGTTAATGTTTGTGCTTATCTCATTTATTGGGCCTAATATTGCTATTCCTTTAGCAGCCCAAAGTCGAATGGACAGTATTAAAATAACGTCTCCTACCAGAGGTGAGAATGTTTCTACTGGCAGTAGCTTGACAATCGGGGATCGTTACTGGTACTAACAACACATATCTCGGCACTGGTATTTTTGGTAATGGCACTCCCTGTCTTGTTTCGGTCATTATAAACAATTTAAAACCGTATCAAAATGCCACGGCATATGGGCCAAATGGAGATCATGACTATTCCAAATGGAGATACGTGCTGCGCACACTGGACGAAATCAAGCAAGGACAAAATAAGATAACTGCGAAATTTGATTGTAAACAACCTAGGATGATTGGTACTAACCCCTCGCCTACTACTAACTCTACTCTTAAAATGATTAAATGGTACAGTGTGAATGTAACTGGGACATCGGCAAAGACATCTTTTAAGGGCAACCAGACAATTTCGAATTCTACTTTTGATTTACAACACATACAACATGGATATAATGCACAACATAATACCGCATCTTTGAGAAATGCAACAAACGTAGCTTCTCGAAACAACACAGGCAAATTTAGCTCACCGACTACAATTAATAAAACTAATAGTGAAATTGCTAATGCTGATATTTCAAGTACATTCTCTGGGCATACCCAAAAACCATCAGCATACAAAAGTGACTATAATAATAACCCAAAGTACATATTCATTTCAGTTGGATCATCACAGAGCGTTGTTAATGGCAAGGGTACATCGACTGTAAAGGCGATCGCCAATGATGCAGCTACGGGCACAAAACTTAAAGATGCCACCATAAAATTGAGAATTACCTTCGCTTCTAACGGTACATCCAAATTAATAACAAGTCATAATGGAATGGCGACATACTCAGCCAATCTAAATACAATACCAAGTCATCATTACAACCTTGGTTTTACAGCTTCTGCACAAGCATCAGCACCAGGGTACATTTCCACATCCAAAGCAACCACTTCTTCACTTACTTCCTCAACATTTGGAGGTACATCTAGTAAGCAGGAATCTATCCTTAACAGCAGTAGCACTCAGAATCTTACCCAGTCTATACTAAAAGACGTACGAAATAAATTAAAACTTGCGGGTATATACGCCTCTCTAGGCTAGACACTTAAAGAATATTTCATATTGTGGGTTATTAGGTAGATGATGCGGATATAGATTGTTGCCAAGGAATCAATTGGGCTCTACACCGCAACTTATTAAGATGATTATCAACTTAGGACATTCAAAGCAAGTCACTTCATTATTGTTGCCTGCTACCTATCCTTAGTTTCGGCTATAGTTCACCGAACATTTCATAATATCTATCAGCGATCTTATCTCCAAAGCTCTCTTCGCACTTCTTTAGGATGCCTTCTATTAGATTATTGTTGATAATACTATAAAGGTGGTAGTCTTGTCCGTACCTAACTGAAACAATACCACCTTCAGATAGTCTCTTAAGATGCCAGGATACCGTAGATGGAGCTCTTTTAATGTGGTCAACAATCTCTCCAAAAGTACAAAGATCATGTCCTAGTATAAACGACACTATCTGTCTCGCAACATTGTTTCTGACATATCCTATAATATGTGCCTCATCAGATGAAAAGCTGATCGGATAATACATAGCTCTTCTGCCCTCATGCCTTTCAACTCTTACTCTATACATCTTCTCTAACATTTTCAGATGGTATTCAAGTGTTCCGTTGGCCAGTCCAGTTTGTCTCAAAAGCTCTCTATACCTTATTCCTGGCTTCTTCGTAACTTGTTCTAGAATTAACGTCTTACTATCAACTGTAGTAATGAAAGGGGTAGCTGCATCAGACATTGTAGTCATATGAACTCTTCTGCCCCCAGTTACTATTGAGGTGGCGGTATTACCACAACACTCGATATTCCATCATGTGCCAAAGGTTCAGATACTAGTCTGGTACAAAATAAGTTACCTTTTCCATTCATAAATAAACTTTGAACCAGAAGTTATTAAGAACTTGATTAACATTGTGAGTTAACAATGTTATCTTATGGACTACATTATATGAGGTCAGAATGGAAACTCTGGCACTAGCGAATGTAGCGCGGGGAGATGCCATGTTGAAGGTGGGAAAGGCGGTTCTGATAATTCGTTTAACAAAGGTAGTTCAGAAAACGGCAATGGGGGTAGAGGTGGCCTCTTAGTGTTAGATGAAAAAGGAAGGCTTACGGCTGCTCACGCTAACGGGGGTAATGGCGAGTCTGGTAATGAAGCCAATATCGCGATTTTCCATTGTCAATGCAATAATGGAGCCGGATATATAAGCAGTATTAGATCAGAATGCGGCACCTCAGCGTCTTAACTTAACGAAGATAATTGCCTCAGAAATATAGGGTCATACTACGAGCCAATTGTTTGCGCTAAGGTGAGGACGTCTGAAAATCCTAGTTCTGAGAACATATCTGATAAAAAGAACTCCTAGAATTAATGGAATCCGATACTCCCTCTCCAAAGCCCTAAATTGTCATTCTTAGAACAGAGAATTCGAGACGTAAAGGATATTGGAGATGAGTTGATAGATACAGAAACTCTATCAGGGGAATCGCTGTACAGATTTTCTACGTAATTGTCAGTATCCACATTCCTGATGACAACACTAGATCTTTTCGAAAATATAGAAGGTTGATTCTACTAGGACCTTCTTTATCTGATTATGCAGCTCTAAATTTAAAAATTCCCTTCAAACATAGAAAATAATGAGCAAAGAAAATAAACCAATTCTATGGGATGAGCTTAGTTGGAAGGAAATACAAAGAATTACAGAATATATGAAGATGGCCATTATACCAATTGGGGCAACTGAACAACATGGTCCACATTTACCTTTGGCTGTTGATACAATAGACTGTTATGAAATAGCAAAAAGAGTTTCTGCCAAGACACAAGTACCTGTTATTCCACCTTTAGTTTATGGCTGCTCTCAAAGCCATGGTAATTTCCCTGGTACAATTTCCATCAGACCAGAAACCATGATTAGAATGATCTGTGATATTGCACAGTGGCTTTACAAAAGCAATATACGAAAAATATTGCTTTTAAATGGACATATGTGGAATTGGGGACCGATATATTCTGCAAGAGAAAATATACATTATGATTTTCCTGACCTCCAAGTGAGAGTATTGGATTGGTGGGCATCGAATCCTGATATAATGTCTCAATCTATGAAAGACTGCCCTGTTCTTCCATCATATGTTCATGCAAACATAGGCGAAACTTCTTGTATGTTATCTATAAGACCTGAAAACTACTGACGTCCAACTGAACTATATGACACTAAACAGATATGGTCCCATTATAGCAACTTACCAAAGTTACTGTTTGTAGGCTATCGAAAAAGGCTAAGGCAGTGAAAGCGGTGAAGGCTATTGAGAATACCCATATTCAATATAGATTAGAAGTTACGAAATTTTCATTTGACTGAGCGCGAATCAAATGATTATTAGTTCCAAAATTCTTAATTATTAGGGCTATGCCGGGTCTAATAGCCCCCTAATATTTGGTAAAGCCTTCACATCCTTCACAGCCTTCACTTAAGATAGGATGGGTTATGATATTAGCTAGAAAATGGGTTATGATAATAATAGCAGTTAATCAATAGTAGTTGTAGATCGTATTATAGAAAATCTATAGGCCATGTGTGCTCTACTAGCCAATACACATGGCCTGGTCTGGATTATGCCTAGCGAGTATAATACAGACTTTATGTAGAATATACAAACTACAAAATCATTGTTGGCCCTCACTATTTTAACAAGCCAATTTGCTTGTAGAAGCAAGGCTTCATTGTTCTGTCACGTATTCTGCACGCTGTAAAGTGCCAAGCTGATTCCAATGCAAAGAATGCTGCCGCAAATCCAAGACTTACGTATACTAAGGTTTCAAACATATTTGTTCCTATAATATCTGGAAAATATAAGGCTGTTGAAGACAATATTGAACAATTGAGACTTTGTGCTATATTGTCCCACGTCCGATACAAGGTGATAAGTAGATGGTATCGAGTGAAATGCCTGTACCGTACGGCCTATATTTGTAGAAATTGTAAAAAAGCACACATCTTATGTGATCTGTTCTATTATCCATTCTCTGAATTTTGTAATTGCAAATACCTCAGATTGCTTGATAAATGCAGGATCATTTAACTTCCATTGATCTTGAGGAATTGAATCAAAAAACTCTTGCATACATAGAGTAAATCTAAAGCGTAAATTACGCGGATTTTCACCTATTCCGTAACGACGCAAGATATCAGAAACCTTTCCAAATGCAGCATCATAGTTTCTTTTAAATGAAGGTATCTCAAAAACCTGATATAATATTAAGGTTATCAACTCCAAATCTTCTCGGATAGTGATCAAGGAGTATATATGCGCATTTGTTGTAATTCAATCTTTAAAATTATTGTCCTCGTGCGACCTATAGAATCTGGGGCTGTATCAGTTGTCTGATTAGATTCAAGACATTGGTGTATAATGGCTTATTCAGTAATTCAGTACGTACTACATTAGCTTATTATCTCTCCAGTGAACTGTACATATAATATAACAGGTTACATTCTTTTTTACTTCTGTTTCTTGCTCTTTCCTCTTGATTGGCCTCCACCTAGTTCATTTCTGGCTTTTGTCATTTTTTTGTGCTTGCTAGAATCTGTGCTTTTATCTTTAGCTGCATTCTTATTTGCTTGTTTGTTTCCTTTTGATTTTCCTACCATCTATAATCATTAGATTTTGATTAATAATATAAAGTATATATGTCGTTAAACAAGAATTCACCACTGCAAAATTGGAGATTTGTTACTGAAACTAAAGTCTGGACTCATCATTTCATCACTCTGACAGTTGATGGGGAAAACGTATTTGGATTGTCATTTTGTCTATTTGTAAAGTCTACCAATTGTACTACTCCTTACCGACTTACGAAGTATTTCTTTAATAAACTGACTCGAGACTGTGGGTATCAGAAACCGGTTGTAGGCAGTGGAGGTTATAGAGAGAACCAAATAGTCAAAAGTTACAAAAAACTAAATTTTCATTTGATTAATTGGAAATCGAACGAACGAACGAACGAACGAAAAAACTAGTTCAATATATTAAGGCGGACATATATCTGGCCTAATAATCTGTAACCTTCACTAGGTCTAAAAGAGGTCAGAGATTGCCACTATACTAATCCAATCCTTTCATTGTTCTATTATCAAATCTATTCTAACTGGCTTTCTAATGAAACATCCAATAAAGCTATACAAGCTTAAAGCATTTCATTTGGGAAAGATACATTAGAATTGGTGATGGAACTAAACCCGCATTTTTTATTAAAAATCAAGTAGTTTGTCATTTGCTACCATCATTACAGCCCTTAGTAGCATCTAGAATTAACTTGGCAATCTCATTTGGATGAGATACATGTGAAGCATGGCTAGACACAAGCGAAATAGTAGTAGCATTCAACTGCTTTGCAATGTTACGTTGTACATCAGGAAGAATCATGCGATCATTCTCGGATATTTGATACCACGTTGGAAGCTGCTTCCATGCAGGTGGCCCAGACTTTTCAGGAAATATTGATGTATTAAACGGCTTTTGCAGAATGGCCATAATATCAGCTTCAGCTGGATTAACATCCTGGGCAACGACCTCAGGAAACATAGTTGGGTTGATGTAACTAAATCCGCCATTGTCAATGATCAATAAATCTTTTTTCAATTTTACGACATCAACGAAATTATCTAGGGCTTGGCCCTCATTAGGAGCAACGGCAGCAACATATACAAGGCCTTTGACATTTGGATTATTGTAAGCAGCGTTGGTTATTACCTCTCCGCCATATGAATGCCCAACTAGGATTGTTGGGACATCAACTAGCCCAATCACACGCTTTACAGTAGCGACATCATCTGCTAGAGAATTTTCTTGAAGATGTACAGCTATAACACGGTGTTCTGTTTTCTGTAAATTAAGAAGTACTTTACTCCATGCAGATGCGTCAGACCAAGCCCCATGAACAAGAATAATATTTGTCTGCGTATTATTTGTGGCCATACTTAACTCTATTAGTTTATGACAAGAAAGTATTTGAAGATCTCAAAGGGTTAGAGAGTTAGTTAATCATTTAGCGAATACCTACCAAGAAATAGTAGCAAAATATAATCCAAACATTAAGTCTGAAAAATATATTCTACCAAATGCTAATCTTAGAGAAATTTAACAGTTCTTTGTACTACAGATTTGGACTTTGAAGCTTAGATGGCTTGTTTTAGCTCTGCTTCATCTCTAGCATTGATTACTACAGAATATCCTGCATTAGCGAATTCTGTAGCTATTGCTTTTCCTATACCCTTACTGGAACCTGTAACTATTGCTACCCTTTCATTATTATTATCATTGTTAGTGTTATTGCTTTTTTCTTCCATGATATTTCCTGATGTAGATGAAGCTCAGCATAGTTAATTAGCATTGTATAATAGCAGCAAAACAATTCATTTTATTTATGTGGCTGGAGTTAAGTCTGGTCTAGGAGCTGAAGTCCAATAACTGCAGAATACTTCCGTCGCACTCAGCCGCAAATTAGAAAGAGCCAGCTTGATTATGTCTGGAGCTAAAAAAAGAGGGCAAGGTGTTTAAGATTGTTTGGAATGTCTATCAGACACATTGGATACAATGAAATAGCAAAATGGATCAGTATTGGACTTGCGTTTTCTGTCACTAGCTAATATCACTAATCAGCAGCTATATCTGGCTTTATTACCATCTTAGAAATCTTCGCATACTAACCAATTACATTTATTCTATAACTATATGAAACAAAAGCATTTGTGGTACCTATACTACCTTTCTGTGCTATCCACGTTGCAACAGGTAATAGGATATACTGTGTGCCTACATTAAGGTTTACTACAAATTTGCTTGTTTTTGAATGTTCAATAGTATTTGCCAAACCCGTTGCCTTCCCTTTGATATTATAGGCTGTGATTGACATACTACTTGGTATGGTCTTTATAGATGTGTCATTTTTATTTAAAAGGACAAAATTTATCACAGAGCCCTTTTTTACTGTTACAACTTTACTGGGTAGTGGCGCTGTTATATTTTGTGATGTAACTGCAGATTGTCCAACAGGTGCCGTAGTACCAGTCGTATTAGAATTAGTACTATTTGCAATATAATTGACCAAATTACCAAGATACTCCTTACCGTTATATACCATAGCAATCTGTGGAGGAGTGCCTCCTTTTGCTTCTAAAGGGTTAGTAGGTACAGAAAGCTGAGCAATTATTGGCGAAGGAGTAAATAAGAATATGGCAGTAGTTAGAAAAATAATAGTAATAGTAGCAACAATAGCAACAGTAGATCGTGTTATAGGTA
>NZ_QURE01000014.1:0-19934 GCF_009898475.1 Nitrososphaera sp. AFS
ATCTATCTATCTATTTTATTTTTTGATAAAGTGCAAGCCATTCATTTTTAGCATTTTTACTACAGAAGTTAAGTACCGGCTAAGTTAATTGTACATAATAATATAGTGATGCATTCGGTGTCGCTACTAGGGTTATATTACCGTTAACCTACTTCGAGCTGACTAAGTTATGTCTAAGAAAGATTCAGAAAAAGCCTCTGTAGACCAAGCGAGACGGACAAAGCCTAAGGGAGTTGCGTTATTGTCTGGTGGGTTAGATAGTACTTTAGCAGTCAAGATGATGCTAGAACAGGGAGTTGAAATCGAAGCCATAGCTATTAAAACTCCTTTTTGTGACTTCGATTGTGGCAAAGGGTGTGGCCATAAAGTAAAAGAGGTAGCTACTGATCTGAATATTCCACTCAAAACTGTTTATTTCGGTAAGGAGTATCTTAGAATGCTTAAGCGACCCAAGTTTGGCTTTGGTTCTGGCATGAACCCGTGTATAGACTGTAGGAGTATGATGTACCGCAGAGCCAAAGAACACATGCTCAGAACTGGAGCTGATTTCATAATTACAGGCGAAGTACTGCATCAGAGGCCAATGAGTCAGACCCCACGGGCCCTAAAAATAATAGAGGAAGAAACGCATACGAAAGGTCTAATACTAAGACCACTTTCAGGAAAGTCTTTTCCTCCCACCGACGTGGAGATTAATGGGGGGGTCAATCGTGAGGAACTATGTAATATTTCTGGTAGATCGCGCAAAACTCAGCTCTCCCTTGCCAAGAAATTCGGGATCCTTGACCCTCCCAATGCTGCTGGAGGGTGCCTTTTAACTGACCCGCAATTTTCAAAAAGGATTCGGGATTTGATGCAACATCTGCATGCGGATGAACTTCCTAGTGATAATGATATAGAATTGCTCAAGGTCGGCAGACACTTTAGGCTATCAGAGTCGACAAAGCTCATTATAGGCAGAAACGAACTCGAGAATTTTAAGCTCCGTTCCCTTACCTGCGGATCTGATGTCCTTATTGAAGCAAAGGATTTTCCTGGGCCAATCGGCATTTTGAGGACCAAACATTATGAGCACTCGCAAGTGGAAAAAGCGTCACAGATGGTTCTCCGTTACTCTGATTGCCCACGTGGCCTCGAGTCTGAAGTTATCACGGCTCAGAATGGCAAAACAAGCAATCTCTTCGCAGTATCTATGGATACAAGAGATATTGAAAAATTACGAATCTAAATGAACCACTCGGTTAATCACTGTTGACCGGCATAACTATTTGCAAATTGCGTTGTTTTTTGAAAGGAAGAGTAGGTTGATTCATGCATCCTCAAGACACGCCAATATATCTCAAAGCGATAACTCTTAGAAATTTGAGGGACATTCCAAGCATCAAAGATGATGCAAAGAAGCATATGATCCTAATACTCCGAGTCACTCCCTTAGCTCAAAAAGATGTTCTCGAATTGCGCAAAGCAATGGAAGATCTTTATCACCATGTGCAGTCCCTGGGCGGAGATATCGCCAGATTGGGAGAAGAACGCGTTGTTATAATGCCACCAGCTGTCAAAATATGGCGAGGTACGTCAGAGCTGAGGTAGCAGTCATGAGATAAGCTACGCTAGTAAATCCCCTAAGAATGTAGGGAAAGCATCCGATCTCTCCGGTTAAAGTTGTGAGGTTAAGTTAAACTAATTTCAATGATTCCTGTACAGTTGGGTGTTGTGTCAATATTTTGAAATTCCGGTTTAGCGAGCTAGCAAGAGCATGTGCGCTAGACTTCTCCCCTTGATTCACTAGAATTCTTCGAAGCTTATTTCTAAGCTTGCTAACGTACGCAACAGTTTGGCTGTGGTCGCTATGAGTGCTCAGGCCTTCTATTGTTTGAACTTGACATTTTATTTTGATAACTTTTCCGCATATCGATATCTCTCGTACGCCGTTCTGTAAAAGCCGCCCAGGAGTGCCATCTGCCTGATATGCTGTTAATATGACTTTATTCAAGGGATTATCCGAAATTTGTTCGAGATAATTTACTGAAGGTCCACCAACTAACATTGATGAAGGAGAAAATATTATCGCTGAAGTTTTATCCAAGGTCATGTAGTCCACGATAACAAATTCATCTTGAAATGGCTTTTCAAGATTTAGTATCTTTTTGCCCAATTCTCTAGACAGATATTCTGGAAAGATTTCATAAATAGAACAAACTTCTGAAATTACCCTTTCTACTAACATTTTTGAAGCGGTGATCTTTCCTGCTTGAATGTGCCTCTTTATGCTCAACATTAACTCTTGAGCCAAACCTATAGTCGGAACAGGCAACAATACCGAGCCTCCTTTCGATATTGTATCATCGATCTCATTTATGAGAAGGTTATCTGCGACTTCGCGGCGTGGAAATGCATCCTTATCCCCGTAAGTGCTTTCAATGACAATTGTCTCTACCCTAGGAAAATTCCATACCGCATTGTCTAACTGTTCGCCTTTAGCGTACCTCAAGTCCCCAGTGTAAAGGAGATTGTGATCCCCATTACCAATATGCAGATGCACAAGTGCAGATCCTAAGATATGACCAGCATTACATAACGTCAATTTAATATCGGGTGAAATATCTGTAACGATATCGAATGAAAGCGGAAATGTATGTGTAATTACTTGCTCGATGTCCTTAGCAGAAAAGGGAGTGTCTGATCCTACATTTCGCAAGTATTCTGTCTGTAGAATATACATTAGTGGTAGTGTAGGATCGGAGCAGTATACAGGTCCGTCGAACCCAAATTTGAACAAAGTCGGCAAAAAGCCGGTGTGATCCAAATGTGCATGACTCAACACGATGGCATCTAGTTCATTCAAGTTAAACCCTAAAGTGTCTAAGCGAGGAAATTTTCTTAATGATTCATTGCTAGAAAAGTTCAATCCGCAATCAAGCAAAATCCTGCTTTCGTGGGTGGACAGAAGAATAGAAGACCGGCCGGTTTCTCCAAACCCAAAGTCATTAGATTCGCTTCCACTAGGTCACTCAACTTTGTCCGAAAAATTTTCTCGCCAACTTCCTTTAGAAAATGAACTCGTTGAGACATAGTTCTTTTCAGGATGCTATTAATTGCCTCTAGAGTTGTGAAAGCGTTAGGTGTTTTCTTGATGTTCAGCTTCCAACCTATCTCACCGGCTAGCCTGATTTCAAGAGGTATTTCATGGGCCCTAAGCAACAAAGGTTTTTCAACAAAGACAGTCGCTTCGCCAACTGCCGGGTCAAACAAGACATTTGAGACTCCTATTTCTTCAGACATGTTCCTCCTAATGATCTCAGCAGCCTCATGTTCGGGCTGACGTAAGGATTCGTCAATCCTTACCACAATTCTTTTTTTAATTATGTTGACCATATTGGAGACTGTCTGAGGATTTTTCAGCAGGTAAGTTGGATTTGTAGAATAAAGAGCAAGCCTCGGTCCCTCATATTCTATCTTCGTAAGCTCAGCTTCATTAGGCAAGTTTTTTAGTATAGCAGCCATAACGTTCTGGCCAGCAAAATCTGAGTGAGACAGTTTATTTTTGATCTGTCTACTACTACTATCTAAATATTTCCAATCAAGAACTGGGCCTGTTAACCCAATCTCAATCCATGATCAAGAATATGTATAGAATCACAAACAGCCAACAAGAGATATGATTACAAACTGTCTAGCATTTATCGCGCGTGTTGGATTTCAAGAAAGAGAAATAAGGGGCGATATTTGTCAATCCAATTAAATTTCTAAATAGCGACACGCTAATATTGAAATACTAAGTGTTTGATAAGTATCTCAGAGATACTGTGGAAGATAGAAACCTACCTGGTGATGAACAACAAGCCAAACATGAGGAAGGCCGCGGAAGTGGTGAAAGAGATTATAATAGAAGTTATGGAAGAGGACAAACTGGCTTTAACGAGACTAGGCCTTTTAGAGCAGCACCAGTTAAAGTTGGCGAGGAGTTTGAGGTAAAGATTGAATCCATGAGCAGACGAGGCGACGCAGGGGTCGCTAAGGTAGAAGGCTTAGTCATCTTCGTAGCAGGTACCAAGGTGGGAGATGACGTCAGGATAAGGATAACGAAAGTGGGAAGAGGGTATGCTACAGCAGATGTTGCCCCAAGTCAGACTTTATCGGAGCCAGCTAGTGAACCGGATTAAGCACGGCTCATATTTGCCATTATTGGGCCAAAAAACTCATATAGAGTGATGGATGGAAAGCATTAACCAAACTTTGTTCTAAAGTATCTTGGGTAATCATTGTTGAACCTTTACCCTTCATCGAGAAGTGATTTTTCGAACCTATTATTTGCAACACTAATAATTATGGCGGAAAACAAGATTAAATATATCCACTACCTATCGTTGTGCCTTGACTTCTCCTCCTGCCCACTTGATGGAACTGCCAAGGAAGATCCTCATAGGAGACGGCGTTATTTCCAGCTTGAGCGATTTCGTGCAGGACATCGGGTGTGTTGGATCTAAAATTGCCTTCGTGACTGGAAGAACCGTAAAGAAAAGGGCAGGAGCAGAATGTGAGTCATCATTCAAAGCCTTTCAGGTTGAGAACACCTGGCATATCGTTGAAGATTCATCTGTTAGTTCAGTTCTAAAATTGAAGAGGTCGCTTTCCAAAGAAATTCCAGATTTCCTTATCGCGATAGGAGGTGGTAGGGCCGTGGATATTGCTAAAATGACTGCATTTCACCTTAACAAGCCGTTCATTAGCGTTCCTACTTCTGCCTCACACGATGGCATTGCCAGCCCGTTCGTATCTATAAGAGGTTCAACCAAGCCATTCTCTATAAAGGCAAAAACACCTTTAGGGGTGCTGGCTGACACTTCACTGCTTGCCGAGGCGCCAGTACGACTTATGGCAAGCGGCTGCGGCGATCTCGTCGCGAAGATTACGGCAACTAAAGATTGGGAGCTTGCTAGGGATGAGAACAATGAATATTTTGGGAGCTATGCAGCAAATCTTGCATGTATGAGTGCAAAAATTATACTCAACGAATCAAAGGAATTACGTATCAACAAAAGATATGGGATTCGTATAGTGGTAGAGGCCCTAATCAGTGCGGGGGTCGCGGCATGCATCGCTGGAAGCAGTAGGCCCTGTTCAGGGGCAGAACATCTATTTAGCCATGCTGTCGAGTACTTGGTAGGTCAGAATTACGGTCTTCATGGTGAACGCGTCGGGCTGGGCACAATAATGATGGCAAAACTGGGAGCTCATAATGGAAACGTTGGAATCAGTCGGCGCGCCAACAAAAGCGAAGCAGATAAGTCTAAGCGAAGAACAGGTAGTGAACTCCTTGATAGCTGCACAAACCTTGAGACCTGACAGGTATACGATACTCAGCCGGGCTAAGCTAGACAGGAGATCGGCGTTTGAACTAGCAAAATCAGTCAAGGTCATATAAATAACCTAATTCCGCTTTTGTCTAGAAAATCTACGGATAACTGGACAACTTCACTTCTGCACTGCACTATCTTCTATTCGGTTTACTTGCTCGAATGGCTTGGTCGATTCAGTCGATTCATAAGTCTCTATAAATTTTATTCTGGTTATTTTGGTGACATATTTGAAAATATCCGTTGCTATGCCACGTTTGATTGCTTGTAAGCCTTCAGTCAAGAAGGATTCTTCCGGAATCTCGATAACTAAATTCTCTCCGTCGATTGAAAATTGTAACTTGGCATCATCCAATGGCAATCTTCGCTTAATGAGAGATTGCACTTTTTCCTCTTCTTTTTCAAGTTTCTTGATAATATCTACCTTGTATGTTAGAGTGCGACCGGCCAGCCTGTGGTTAAAATCAACCTGGACTCTTCCTGATCCCACGAATCGAACTATACCTGGACGCTCGTCAATTTCTACCTCATCTCCTATTTTGACTTCATCAGCTTTATCCCCCAGTTTTCTCAGGGCAATCATTCGTACTTTGCTGGGGTTCCTTTCTCCAAATGCTTTCTCTGGAGGAACGTCAACATTGATTTTGTCACCACCATCGGCATTCGCTAAGGCCTCGTCTAGGCCTTTCAACACCCAGCCTTCCCCTACCGAAACGAGCCTTGGAGTATACTTGCGCGCCGGATCATACACATTAGAATTCTTCGCCTGTTGCTCATCCGTAGTTTCAAAAATTTTGTCAGTATCTTTTATGTTAGCAGTATAATTAATTAGTATGAGGGAGCCCTTCTCTAAAGTCATAAAATTTGAAATCGATTTACCATATATTAATCTTCATTGTATCCAGGCAATCTAAACTATGCCTTTGAGCCTCTTTAGTGCGATGGAATTAGCCTCAGAGTTAACCTCCAGTCCCAAGATATTCATAACTGACGCAATGGAAGAGAGGGTCCTCATAACGTGATATTTATTAACTTCACCCATAGATCCGATCCTGAATACCTTTCCCTTTAGATTACCAAAGCCTCCAGCGACTAATACTCTGAATTGCTGAGACAACAAATCCCTAAACGTTTTGTCGTTCATATCTTGTCGATAGTTGACTGCTATTACCAAATTACTTCTGGCATTTTCTCTTGCGAATGCTGAAAAACCCATGGCACTCAGTCCAGCATAGAATGCTGCTGCGCAGGCTTTATGCCGTTCTATCCTCTTGTCCAGCCCTTCCTCAAGGACTATGGCCAGCGCTTCATTGTATGCGTTGAAAAGAGGCAAGGCAGGAGTGAATGGTGTCTCAAAGTTCTCTTCAAAGTACTTGAAGTATCTTTTCAGATTGAAGTACTGGGTAGGTGGCGGATTTTGCTGCATGTACTTCATTGCCCTAGAGCTGATCGAAATGGGTGACACACCTGGAGGGGCAGCTAATGCCTTTTGCGAAGTCGTAACGCAAATGTCGACATTCCACTTATCTACCGGCAGTTCATCGCCACCAAGTATCGAAACCGCATCAACGACAAAAAAAGCGCCTCTTTCTGAACATAGTTGACTTAGCCGGTCCAAATATCTTAGTGTTGTTCCAGTAGAAGTTTCGTTGTAGACCGCGTAGAGTGCCTTGATGTCTTTGTTTCTGTCAAATGCTTCCTCAAATTCAGAATAATCAGGATTTTGGCCATAGGGGGAATTGACACGTATTGTTTGTCCTCCCCAACTATCTATCAAGTCTGCAAGACGTGTCCCAAATTCTCCGTTCACAGGAATAACCACCTTGTCATTTCGCCTAATTAGGTTGACAACCGATGCTTCTACCGCACCAGTACCAGAAGATGAAAGTACAACTATGTCATTCGCCGTTTGGAATACCCTTTGCGTCTTTTCAACTATGCTTTTGTATAGTGCACGAAAGTCATCGCTCCTATGATTAATCATTCGAGTAAGCATAGCATTCATGACTCTATCAGGCACATTTGTGGGACCAGGGAGCATAACCAGGTTTTCCATTATCATGTGACCCAATTGGTCTCCTATATTTAAAACTACATTCTGGCACCTTTACCCCATCTACTGCACCTTTTCGTGCAATATGATAGCATTATTGACGCTTTAATTTTTCTGATTTTCGATTAGAATCATAAGATGGTGATAGTTCAATAATAATAATGAACTCTCGAAGATTCAAACTTATGAGTATCGCTCAGAGCAGAGGTTTTGACGTACTGGGCACATTTTTGCCAGAGAACATTTTTTACTTAACAAACTTTTGGGGCGAGGCAATTGCTATCTGTGACTGTGATAAAACCAAGCTGATCGTTCCAAAATTGGAAGCTTCCAGGGCCGAAAGGGATTCCGATGATTGTGAGATTATTTCTTCAGAAAGGGGTTCACCATTAATTAAAACATTCGCAGAAAATATCCGGAGACAAAAGATATGCGTTGATTATGTAGATAACCCATCTCAAGCGGCTGTCTTCAAAAGAGCTGGATCAAGGTTCATTGTAGACGCAGATATATTGTACCAAGGAAGGATGATCAAGGACCAGGCAGAAATATCTGCATTGTCTAAAGGGGCAAAGATCCTCGACGATTTGTATGGATTCGTAAGTACTGAGATCAGGAAAGGTCAAACTGAGGAAGCTTTGCAAGCCAAAATTGTGTTTGAAGCTATGCAAATGGGGGCAAAAGCCGTTTATACTAGATCCACTCTAAATCCGATAATAATTGCCGGTGGCCCAAATGCGGCGTTTCCACATTCACAGGTCTCAACTCGAAAATTCGTTGATGGTGACTTGGTAGTTGTGGACTTGACATTTAGGTTCTTCTATTATGTGGTGGATGCGACTCGAACGTTTGCGCTCGGGAAGGTAAAGTCTGAAGAGAGAGAGGCATATGAAATTGTAAGATCCTCCCAACAACACGGCATCAAATCCATCAGAGAAGGAGTAACATGTGAGCAAGTTGATTATAAATGCAGGCAACTGATTAATAACCACGGTTATGGAGAGGAGTTTATCCATTCAACCGGCCATGGCATAGGTCTAGAAGTTCATGAGCCTCCGTGGCTGAGAAATACTAACCAACAAATTCTAAGGAAAAACATGGTTGTCACAGTTGAGCCGGGAATTTATAGGTCTGGGAAGTTTGGAATAAGAATTGAAGATAGCATTATAGTCAACAGGGGTAAGCCTCAAGTATTAACCACTTTCACTAAAGATCTCCTTGTACTCTAAATCATATCTATCAGATTTGAATGAGAGATAATAGAGTAAAAGGAAAATTAAAACAAATCCCCTCTTATTATAATATGACATCGAAAGCAGACCCAGATTCAATGATAACAGATCTCTAGAACTTGAAACTGGCAAAAAGCCGAAAATGATACATTGATTTGAAGCGGCTATGGCTCAAGGTTCTTTAAGAGCGTACCAATGACACAACTCCTACGTTATCAATACCACTCTACCGAAATCGCTGAGAAATGCGCCGAAGTATTTTCCTTGCTATAATGTTCTTATTTTGTAGTGAGAAATGGATGACTTTCATTTGCTTATCTACTATGAAGACCTCACTTTGATCAGAACCTGCCCCACAGCCTTTTCTTCCCAAATCGTTAGCAATAACCATGTCTGCGCCACATTCATGCATTTTATGGTAAGCACGGTCGATTAGATAAGAGCTTGAAACGCGATGCTCAGCTTTAAATGCAACTAGAAACAATTCCTTATTCTTGCTATATTGTCTTACTTGATCAATTACTTTGGGCGTAGGAGACAAGTGCAATACAATTTTGCCCTTATCCGTCATTATTTTATTGGTGGACGGTCGGACGGGGGCAAAGTCAGTCACGGCAGCACAGAATATCGCGACATCAAATCTTTTTGACGACAATTCAGAGATCACGGCAGACCTCATTTCTTCAGTAGTGCTGACATTAAGGATATTCTTGTTTACTAAAATTGGATGAGGTTGTGATACACGCCCAGATATGAGGCTAACTTGGGCTCCAGAGTAAGAAGCCTCTTCGGCTAAGGCGTATCCCATTTTGCCAGAGCTTAGATTTGTTATCACCCTGATGGGGTCTATGTGTTCAACCGTACTTCCTGTTGTGATCAGAATTTTTTTTCCTTTTAGTGGTATCGATAAATGGGACCATTTTAATTCTCGAAGAATGGATAGAAGGGCTTGGTCAGGTTCAATTATTTTAGCTTTACCTTCTACCAAAGAAGGCGCTAAAAATTTTGTGCCGACGGTCTTTAACAGACCAATATTTTTTCTGATAATTTCATTCGTGTACATTGACTCATGCATTGCTGGAGCAACAAAGATCGGAATCTTTGAACCAAGTGCTACTGCTAGTACGGAGGTAACAGTAGTATCATCTATTCCATTCGCAAATTTGCCTAATGTGTTCGCAGTACATGGATATACAAGGATAAGATCTGATCTGTTCTTATCTGCCAGAAATATATGCTCTAAATTGCCGGTTAATTTAGTCACAACGTTATTGCCCGTGGCCCACTGCATTATTTCTGCGGTGATCAGTTTGGAAGAGTTCGACATTACCGGGTAAACATCTGCTCCATGCCGAATCAATATCCTAGCCATGTCGATAGCTTTGTATGCAGCTACACTTCCTGTTATACAAAGAACTATTTTCTTTCCCTGCAGCTCCCTTCCTTCTTTACCCTTGATGTCTTTCGAGGGATGCGCGCTCCTAATTCTACTCAGTTCATTTTGATTTAAAATCATTTTCTTGTAATTTCGAGTATTCATCAGAGCTCATATGGAATGTGTTCTCATCTTCTGGAAATTTAGCACACTTGACATCGTTCTTATACTTGGAAATAGCCCTAAATATATCGCCAGATAGGTTTGCGTATCGTTTGACAAATCTGGGCTTGATATCTTCATATAATCCAAGCATATCATGCAGTACCAAGACTTGGCCGTCGCACCCAGGTCCGGATCCGATTCCAATTACAGCCGATGAAACGATCCGTGATATAATACTGGCTGCCTCGCTTGTAACCATTTCAAGTACAATACTGAAAACCCCGGCTTTGTCCAAAGCCTTGGCTTCAGTGATAAGATCTAATGAAGAGGCCATCGTTCTAGCCTGCACCTTGTGGTGATCCCAGAAAGAAAACGTTTGAGGCTTAAATCCAAGGTGCCCCATCACAGGAATTCCCGCAGAGACGAGTGCCTTGATTGTATCTACCAATTCGACACCGCCTTCAAGTTTTACCGCATCACATCCATTTTTAATGAATTTTATAGCACTATTCATCGCTACTTCTTTACTGGGCTGGTAAGAACCAAAGGGCAAATCACCGACAACCATTGCTCGTTTTGTTCCCATGGAGACACCCTTACAAAAAACCAACATGTCGCGCATTAAGGTTGGGGTTGTGTTTCGCTGACCCAGCATCACCATCCCTGCACTGTCTCCTACCAATATAATGTCAACACCTGCCCTGTCACAAATCAAAGAAGTAGTGTAATCATAGGCAGTAATGGCCACTATTTTTTCCCTTTTTTCTTTTAGCGCTAGTATGTCATTTACACTGTTCTTTTTGATTACCGATTTGGCATATTCACTCTTTTTTAGAGTCAATTAAGTTATTGCCCCTCTTATTATTTCCAGCGACTTTGCTAGTACTCGCTTATTATCAAATTTGCCAACAATTTTTTGCTTCTCATCACCTGCTAGATTGCTTATACCTTTGATAGCATTAATCAAGCTAGGGATTGCCCTAGTTATATTATCAACTATGGTTATATCAGCAACTGACGCGGTTCTGGACAACGGATTCAGGTCGATAGCAATTATTTTTTTACCCATTTTGACTAAAGCCTCGGCCCGATCGCCATCTTCCAGAGGAATAACAACTACGTCGGCCACTAGGATACCTCGAGGATCTACTTTTCTTCTCTCACTGTCTAATTCAGGCAGTCTAGCTGAAGCATGTGATCCTACACCGTATACCTTTGCTGCACCGTATTCGAGGAGCTTTCGCTCTATAGCTAGCTCACGTTGTTTATCTCTATAGAAAAGATTCACTTCTAGCGGGGCCTTGGCGTACTTGCTTAATTTGATGACATCTCTTGCACTAACCGCGGCTACGTTACCATTGACTGAAATAATTGGCTGCCTAGCAAGCAATAGTGTTGCAGCGGCAGCTTGTATCGCATCCAAGGCGAATGCAGATGTCTTCTCGCCAAGCAAATAATCAAATGCCTCTCCTCTACCATGAGCTATTAACCCTTCTCTTGCCACTAGCCCTCTAGTGAAACCGTTAACGAGCCTCTCGCGAATTAGTAGCGATTTTAACCTTGGGTGGGTCGCAGGAACTTGTTTAGTCATCGTTTTCTTAAAGCATTCTGGCTCCGATATTGTCAATCCCGCACGTTATCAGCTGGCCTCGGTGTCCGCTTAAGCAACTCACTACGCGTTCGGTTTTGTCCTTTGGAACGATAGTGAAAATGGTTCTTCCGAACAGTGCAATGCTAGAAGAGAATCCCAAAGAACTCAAATTGCTGATAATCTCCCTGCTTTGGTTATCTATGAGGCCTTTATTAGACACGAATGCATAAGATGTATCTAAAAAATCTCTCAAGTTGTCAACTTCGAGTGGGGTTTTTACTCCGTACTCGCTCCAAGAGCGTCCAAAATCATTCTTTTTGAGGACATTCTTGGTGGAGATTGGGTTCATGCATAAAATAATTGCCTTGCACCCCTCTAAATTGGTTTTTTTTATTTTCCCTATCCCCGGCGGACCAGCTATAGTTCGACATTCAAACCCACCAGTATACTCAGCAATAACGCTTCCCAACCCTGTCCCGCATACCACCTCAGCATAATGTGCAATTTGCGCCGCCTGTTCCCTAGTCAACCCCAGACTAAAGCATCTATTAAGAGCATAGGAGAGGCTGAGCGCAGCTGCGCCACTGGTACCTAGCCCAAAACCTACAGGTATCTCGATGTCGTGCTCAACTTCTATATAGCAAGGTTTGTTTATGAACCGTAGATATTGCGCTAATACTAATTCAGACACCTCCGCATCAGATGTGGGTACACCGTTTATTGATATTTTAAAACGATATACCTGACTGTCAAAAATACTAACTGTAGTGGTAACTCCACGATCTATCGAGATCCCTGCACCTACAGACCCATGTCTCAAAATGGGCTGCATTTGAGAATTAGACGCTTTCATAATGCCACTAATATGACCAGGGCTGTAAGCGCTGCTAGTCGCAATAAGTTGCAAAGGCGGACATGCCAATAGCAGTTTATAGGTTGCATAAAATATAAAAATAATGTTTAATTAGTTTATATTAGTATAAATGATAAGATGAACTACGCAAGGAGATTACAAAAGATAGGGAGTAGTATGCTTGTTTCTCTCCCCAGTGATTGGATTAAGGTCAATAATTTGGGAAAGGGAAGCACAGTATTCCTAGAGACCAACGAAGATAATTCAGTGTCTCTATTCGCATCAGGAATCACTGACGCAAAAGTAACAGACGTGAACATCATGTACAACAGGTCATATGTAGATGGGGTCATCAATCAGATATATGGTGCTTACTTGCTGGGTTACAATGATATCAATATAAGAAGCGAAAATCAGATCAACCAACAACATCGAGAACAGATAAAGCTCACATTGCGTAGGCTTGCCGGATTAGAGATTGTGGATGAAGACAATTCAAAGATTGCTTCCCAGTTTCTCCTAGATGAAAAATCACTTGATGCAGAAAGGATACTCCGGAGAATGAATTCCATAGTAACGGGAATGTACAGAGATGCTCTAAACAGTCTTACCCAGAATATTAATGGTACCAGAGATTTAATATTTGGTCGAGATGATGAAGTTGATAGACAATATTTTCTGCTAGTGCGGTTGATACGTAGCGCTATGGTGGATCAGAAATTAGCAAGGAAGCTCAATCTTAGCAATATCGACATTCTGGATTACAGGATAGCGGCATATCATCTTGAATGTGCAGGTGATTATACTAGTGAATTCGCATCTACCATACACTCTATCTCTCATAGTAAGATCGCAGAGGAGATTGCCCAAGCAGGTACTTATATTGAAAAAATGCAGATAAAATCTGTAGACGCCTTTACGAGGAAGAATCGATCTGAATCTATGGGAATTATTAAGGCGTACCATGATTTTGGAGCCGTGATGGATTCGATTAAGGAGATGTATGCAAAGCAAGAGTTGACAAATACCGGATCCGCAATTGCAATCTTAAACTCTATCCATTCCATGGACAAAATTGCCAAGTGTTGGGTCGATGTTGCGGACTTGGTAAAACCAGTATACTTGACAAGTATACAACGGGATTAAAGCAAGGACTTTTAAAATGAATTCCGCATGCTCAAGTTAATATCAGCGCCAATCAAGTACTTATGGCTGCATAATTTCCATGAGGCCATGTCAAACTACAAGTTGAATTCATAAGGTAGCTGCTCCATCCTCTATTGATAGAGGCAGTCCCATAATTGCTTTAAGATAATTGCAGTAGCTCCCCAAACGATGTGCTTGTTGAATATAAAGTTGTAAAGTGGATTTTCTGACATATGTCGATGTTCAAAATCTACTTGAAGAGTACTAAGCAGGTCAAACAAGGGAGCATCTAAAATGGATTCGACTTCACTCAAAAAAGCTTTGGGTCGCAAAAATTTGTCTTGTATAGTGACGAAAGGAAAAATATAGAAATTTGAAGTAAGAGTTCTTACTGATCTCAAACATCCTAAGATGTCTCTTTTTTCAATATTAACACCAATCTCTTCCCTAGTTTCTCTTATTGCTGTAGCACACAAAGAATGGTCTCGCTTGATGAAGGCGCCACCTGGAAAGGATATTTCACCTCTGTGGTATTTTAGCCTAGAATTTCTCTTTGTTAATAATATACGAGGAGAAGTTTGGGCAGAATGGATTATTAATAGAACCGCAGCTATCTTGTTGGAATCTTGCGCATGTGGATATCTTGGTAACACAGTAACACAGCGTTGTAGAGCAAAAAACAGACCTTCCTTTTCCAACAATTCAAAGTCATGATAATGCTGATTAAATCTTTCCCTACAAGCTAGTGGCTCAGGAAGCATGCTATTTGTAAAAGCCTTCCCATAGTAATTCTAATAATGGGCTCTAGACACCATCACTAACTTATATTATGGAAATCAGTTTTGAGATGAACCCGCCTAAGATACTAGCTGATCGACGATTCGACTTAGCTCTGCTAAAAAACGAAACACTGGAATTTACCGATCGGGCTTCTAAATTAATAGGTTTGGTGAAGAACATACATGTTACTGACTCAGTCCTCGGACTTGCTAGGCTTTCAAGCGTTACTGCAGCTAGCTTGATAATGAAAACCGGTAATCCGTTGAGTCTTACTTGCAGTGTTAGGGTCAGGGATCGAAATCGTACTTCATTGCGTCAAATTGTCTCTGATGCCATTCTTACAGGTGTAAAGAGTCTATTGATACTTATGGGGGATGACCCATGCGGTGATGTAAATCATTCTGGCTTGAGGCCTAGTGAAGCACTAAAGATGTTGAATATTGAGAAATACGGCTCTGTCATTAAGTTAGGTTTGGCTTTACCTTCAAAGATTGGACGTCAAGACAATTTACAATCAAAGCTCAGCGCTGAACCCAACTTCTTTGTTACTCAATGCATCGCATCTATAAGTCAATTAAAGGAAATTAAAGCTGCTATTGATCCTCATAAGATACCCATTATAGCATGCATTATGGTTCCTTCAGAGAAGAACAAAAAGTCAGCAGAACGAATCGGTTTGGATTGGAGAGGTTATTATAGTGATCCGGTTGATTTTATAATGAAAGCCGGTGAAATTGCTGCCGAGGTGCAACTTACGTCACCAAACAACTTTAGAGCTGGCATCGAAATCCTTGAAAGGATGCGCACCAAGTAGGCGACGTCAGTCGTGAAATTCACCATCTTTACGGGCTGATATTATTTCGTTGGAAAGCTCATCGAGAATTCTTCTTCTGTAATGGTATAGATTGTTGTCTTCGGAGAGTCTTGGACGTCTATAATCTACTGAGATCTCTTTTTTTACTCTTCCAGGTCTACTTGTAAAAACGACTACCTTATCTCCGAGACAGACAGATTCAGATATATTATGGGTAACAAAGATAATGGTTTTTCTGGTACGTGCCCATATAAGCTGTAATTCAACCATCAATAGATCCCTTGTCTGTGAATCTAGTGCTGCAAAAGGCTCATCCATCAGCAGGACCTCTGGGTCTGTTACCAGAGCACGAGCAATAGCCACTCGTTGTTTCATTCCGCCAGATAATTGGTAGGTATAAGCCTCAGCAAATTTACTCAACTGCATCATATCCAAAAAATGGGATGCTATCTCGCGCCTTTTTCCCTTTTCGACTTCTGCCATCTTTAATCCAAATTCGATGTTGTCAATAACTTTGAGCCACGGGAATAATGCATTTTCCTGAAAGACCATAATCCTATCAGGTCCTGTTTCCTGAACCGGTCGCCCGTTCAAGATCACTTCCCCAAACGTGGGCTTGTCAAGCCCGGCCAAGATGTTTAGCAACGTCGTCTTACCGCATCCAGACGGTCCAACAAAACAGATGAACTGTCCCTCTTCGATACTCATGTTTATATTTTCCAAGGCGGTTATAGAATTACCGCCGTGATTTGCATCAAAGCCCTTAGTCACATTTTTCAGTTCAAGTTTAGTCAAGGCTGTTAGGGACTAAACCTCGCTGTCATACGAATAACATTTTTCTGTCGCTCAGTTTCTATATAATTCTATAGATGGAAGGATGGTATACAAAATAAAACTCCTTTAATAGTTCATAGACTAGAAGTTAGGAGGGTCTCGGTAAACCATGTCTTCAGGCGAAAAGCGGACATAATATAGATCACTTTGCATCCTTGATGCTCAAACTTAATCTCAACATGTATCGCGAGCCTACTGGTGGTCAAACTCTAGTGGAATAATTAGATACTTTTTTATTCATTCAATGAAGTCTCGTTAACTAGTTGTCTCCATTCACTTATTTCTCAGTTCTACCATGTCTTTACATTTACTTATCTCACGTGATGTTGACATACATCGAAAAAACAAGGCGGCTCCCAGTCAAGATGCATACCATAATCAGCTAGCAACGTTTACTAGAAAATAGCCGTAGCCGGTATGTCTAAATTGAAGTCGCTAAAATGTCTAAATAAAGCACCTGCAAATTAATTTGAAATATTCCAGGTCAATTGAACATCACGCGAGTAGGTCAAGAATTTGGTTTATCGGGGCATTGGTCTTGAACCCGTTTGAGTCCAGACTGCTTCTGGAGGCTCTATACCCACTAGAATGCAATCGCTCTATAATATCTTGCAATGACCTAGGATTTGTCGATAGCTTTGATGCAATTTCGTCAGACTGGAAATAAAATGGGATATCGTCTAGCTCATCTAAACATGTGGAAAGAGTTCTTCTCAGCTGCCTGACCCTGCCCACTGTATCACCTTCGCTGTCCAACACACAGATCATCTTCCGAACAAAGTCTTTGTCAAATAAGTCAGCTGACCATAACTTACCACCAAATCTGTATGAATTTCCGCACAATTCGCATCGATCGTTACGCCCGATTTCATATGTGGCGTTTCTATCTCCACACCTTGTGCAGTCCCTCAAGTAGCCAATTTTCCTATTGATGGAATTAGCTCCGCTCCTGCTGACAGCTACCGTCAAGTACACCCTAATATAATGATGATTCAAATGCACGAAAATGGGGTGAACAACTAGGTCAAGTCTAGCAGCAGTCAAGCTAATCAAAGAAATAAGGATTCTGAGCGCAGTTTCACGAGAGTAAGTGCTATGTAGTGACCTTCCATAGTACTTTCGCATACAAACATTTGGATGAACACCGCAAAGTACAGCTGTATCCGTAGCAGTAATCGAGACCAATCCTCCTTTTACCACTGCTCGCAATACACAGTCAACATAGCCTGCTGGACTGCCAAATGGGTCTAAATCTACGACCGTAAATTTTCCGTTCTTCCCGGAAGAATGATTTGCCAAGAAAGATACTACATCTTCTGAGGTAAAACCACATTTCTCGGAGACGAGATTTATCGTGGCAGCTTTTCTTGCTGCATTTATCGCAAATATATTCCTGTCATTTACAAAAATATGTTCAATTTCAGGTATTTCAACCGCTACTCTTAAAGATCGAGCTCCTACGCCTCCGAAAGGATCACCAAATGTTCTTCGATCGCTTTTAATATTCGTAATGAATGTCTTATAAACCAAAATTGAGATATCACGATTCAGCCTTGCCACTGGATTGAAAAAAGCTGGAACTTTAGGTGGGACTGTATTCGAAAGCGAAAGAGACGGGACCAATAATTTAGTCCTCCCTTCAGTAATTTCTACGAGTTCTTCGAAATTCATTTTCTCGTGGCGCTTAATATCTATAATCTGCTATTTATGGTGCACTTTATATCCAAAGGAAATTAATAACAGCATGCTAGTTCAAGTTTAACTTGGAAGTGTTTGGCTTTCCACATAAGCCTTATCTGTCCAAACTCGTTGCTGGCGTGGATGAAGCAGGGCGCGGATCAATTCTTGGGCCTTTGGTAATTGCAGGAATCGGCATCCCGGCAAATCGGGTTTCAGATCTGACTAGATTAGGGATAAGAGATTCAAAAACGCTGACTTCCAAGGCCCGTGAACGTCTCATCAAAGAGATAATTAACCTTGCAGATTGTCTTAGCGTAGTTAAGTTTGAATGTCATGAGGTCGACCGGTATGTCTTTCTTAACGGTCTCAATGAGCTCGAAGCGCTTGGAATGGCAAACGTGATTAGTAATATTCGAGCTGATCAGATTTATATTGACGCGTGCGATGTAAATTTGGACCGTTATAAGCACTCTATACAAAAATACATGGTGGACCCGCGTAACATCTGCTGTTTGCATCATGCAGACACCATCAATATCGTTGTATCTGCAGCCTCAATTCTGGCTAAAATTATCCGTGATAAAGAAATTCAGAAAATTCGTAACATATACCAAGACATAGGCAGTGGATATCCGTCTGATGAAAAAACGATGCGCTTTATAAAAAAATGGATCAGGGTACATGAATCCTCGCCTAGATTCGCAAGAAAATCATGGAAGCCACTAAGAAATATACTGTGAAGGAGCAATTCTGTCATTATGCCGCCTCGTATCGGGCGCTTATTAATGCGTGATCTCTATCAAAGGGTTCCAAATTAATAATTTGGTTAATTATAAACTGATTAGCTTCGAGTTTTTTGGCCTCTTGATCAATAACCGATCTTGGATTTTTAACTACATCAATGCTCCTGGTTTTGACAATTAAAATGAGAGCGCCGTCAGGTTTGAGGTATTGATGACAATTCTTTAAGGCAATATCGGTCTGGTCAGGCTGGGCAATATCACAATACACTATGTCAACTGTCCCTAATATCGAGAAGTACAGGTTTGGTCTTCTTGCATCTTCAAGTATGGGTACGATATTTTCTCGTTTCGATGCTACTTTCTGTAAAAGCTCTCTCCCAACTCTAGATGAGGATTCAACCGCGAAGATGACACCATTCACTCCGATTATATCGGAAATATGGCTTACGGTCGTACCTGTCGAGGCGCCTAGGTATAATACTCTGCTTCTGCTCTCCAGCGGCAGCCAGGATAGGCCATTTTCAAGAGCACCGGCGAGCTTACTCCGAAATGGATCCCACACCCTATACTCTTCCCCTTTGTGTCTTACCAGTCTCTCTCCATAAACTGTCGTGCCCTTAACCAGATTCAACGTGCTCAATCGCTTTTCGCCATGGATACTTATCCGAACAATAGGATCTAATCCAGGTTCGTTCAGAGGCCCGTATCACCACGCGACATACACAATTTGACATTAGAAATAAGATTACGATCCATTTATTATTCTAGAAACGCCGCTTACCAAATTTCTTTCTCTTGGGAGTCTTGGATCGGCCACGTTTGAACAGATCCATATCATGGGATCGATTAAATCTCGTCTTGTCTGTTCTTTTCTTTCGCTCGCTAGGCTGACTATACTTACTTTGTATTTCAGCTACACGGGCATTTAATCGATCCGAGATGGCGGTGTCTTTTACCCCAGGACGAAATAGGTCAATTCTCGCTGCAATAGCAAGCTTCGATGCCAGTGCCCTTGCAATTTTGCCACGTTGCCATCGTGGTGCAGAATGTACCATAGCATGTTGAAATAAGAGGCCATGTTTGGGAGGATCGGCTCCTGACCGTAAGGCTCTGAATAGCGCTTTCTCTGCACCCAGTACTTGAATAGTGCTCGCGGGAAGAATTGCTAATTTATTCAGACCTCCTGCTCTAGCAATTAGTCTAGCTCCCACTGAGGCCGTCAATAGCTGCTTAATGTTGGGGGCAACTTTGTCCATCATGACCTCTACATGCTCTTCCAGTTTTTCTCGAACTGAAGACTGCGCGAGTACT
>NZ_QURE01000014.1:19962-32855 GCF_009898475.1 Nitrososphaera sp. AFS
ATGATTCCTCCTCTACTCCTTTTGCAAGCTGAAATGATTATATCCGCCTTTCTGTCTTCAATCCCAATGGATACCAAGATTTCTTTGGTTACGTCCTCTCGAGAACCAGCTTTTCTAATTATTTCCGCGTAAGTAGTTAGACTAGAAACTAGATTGTCAAGTTCCGGAAAGTGTAATCCATACCATTCTCTCATTCTTGCCCCTACAGTATTGAGAATTTGGTCAGTTTCATCAAGAGCATTAATCGCTTGGGCTACATGCAAATCTAACCTCGTTGATTCCTCTTTCACTTTTTCTGACGACATTTCAATGGCAAAATCTCTCAGTCTGCGAATCACATCTCTTTCGTCGCTGGCAAAACCACTGTGTATCAGTAATGCTTGTTTCCCTCTCTGAATTTCTTCTAGTTCTTCAGTTGTCATCATTTGGCTGTTTAAACCTGAGGAGATCAATATTCCATTTAGTCGTTGGTCATTGACCTTTACTTCGTCAATATCTCTAATCTTGTTGAGCAGCTCACCAAAATCATCAGGGGTCTTTCCAGTTCTTATTAGTTGATTGGATTTGGCAGCGTTGTCAAACTTAAGCGATGCAATCACATTACTTGATCCATCTAATGCGATTATACCTAATTCAACTAGGACAACCAGACATTGATTCGTCATTCTTATTTGTCTCTTCTATATCGCGCTATTAAAAAGCTAGCCAAAAAAACTTGTGTTTTTCAGATCTCTGGGAAATTTCTCAGCAGGGAGTGGTTAATTGACCACTTGTGAATACAATACTTCTGGATACAAAGAATTGAATAATCCAGCTAATCTTAAAATAAAGAAGTGAAACAGTAAGGTACCATTGTTTCTCTTTAAGGGAAAAAAAGCAACTGCGGATGAAAGAAAGGTGATAATGACAAAACAAACTGCAGACGGACTTATTACTTATTCTAAATCTTACCACCCAAACGAAGGAATTTTAATTCTAAAGGGAAAAAGCAAGAGGCAACAAGTTGTAATTGAGGGCTTGGTCATTCCACCATTTTCCACACACGGGCCATACTACTCTGGCTTCCCTACATACGATTTACCATTCGATCTGTCTTATGTTGGCACTGCTCATTCACATCCTGGGGGTTCTAATAACCCATCGCTTGAAGATCTCAATAACTACTATGGAGTTGTATCTATAATCATATGTTACCCCTATGAATACGAAACAATAGGTGCATTTGATAGAAATGGAAAGCCGCTGCATCTAGAAATCATTGATGCTTGATGCGCTGCCGTGATTTTGCGCTCAAGTCCATTCTCAGGTCAAATGGCGAGTAACAAGTGTGGGTCTATCTGCTCCTAACGTTGGTTATCGATTCTATTGCATTTCCAATAAGTGCGAATGCCAAGCCTGTAAGAGCAATCATCAGTCCCGGAGGAATGATCCACCACCAAAGCCCTCTTGCTGCAGCTTCTGCGGAATTTGCCTGATGTAGAATTTGCCCCCACGTGGGTATTGAGGGGTCCCCGAGTCCTAAGAAACTGAGTGCTGCCTCAGTTAGAATGGCTGCGGGGACTGCAAGAGCTATGCTCGCCAAAGTAAGAGGTAATAGCTGGGGTATAATGTGCTTAAATATCACTTTAATATCAGATTCTCCCATTAGTTTGGCCGCCTCTATGTAATTGAGGTTTTTTATTTGCAAAGCCAAGCTTCTGCTAATCTTTGCTGTCCCGATCCAGCCAAAGATTATCAGGAAGCCAACGATAAGGAATATGCTCCTTCCAATGAGTACCGACATAATCACCAAAATTGGCAGTGCAGGCACTGAGTAAAAGAAATCATTTATCCTCATTAATCCTTCGTCAGTCCTATTTCCTTTATAACCGGCGGCTATGCCATATATCAATCCAATAAGAACTGATGCAAGGGAGACAGTTAATCCTATAAATAGGGCAACAGGGGCTCCCCAAAAAATGCCGACAGCTAAATCTCTCCTAAGTTCATCTGTGCCCATTGGTCCATACACAGATCCACCAAGGATCAAGCCCGTAGTCTCCACTGTGTCCGAACTGCTAAACAAATAGAACCTTTCGTTCCATTTATACACTCCATTTAGCACTGCCGGATAAGTTGTTTTTGAAAAGATCATCACTTGGGGCATCGTTTTGTCCTGAAGGTAGTTGAATAACCTTTCATATACGCCAAGATTTTGAGTGATTAAACTATCTGTAGAGAAGATTCTGTTGTTATATTCATTCTGAGTTGCTCCGATAAGTGATGGCGGCAGTGCAGAATCGTAAATCAGAAAATCTTTACCATCAGGTCTCATAACATCGATACGAAGAACTGGCGGCGTCTGGCCATATTTGGCACTATATGGTATCATGAAGTCAGTAGGAGGTGAACCGTAGTTATAATTTACAGTGTAGGTATGTGTTACAGTACTTATACCGTGGTCAAAGGAAGTCGTCGTTGACGCCTGCTTTTGCGTAAGGATGATATGTTCAGGCATCTTCTGACCAAACTTCAAAAAGTTGGTCCAGGCTGGAGCAGCATTCTTTGGATAATCGATCCAGTAAGCAGGGTTGTTCCATTGCTGGAACGACTGTAATGGCACTGAAGTCACTGCATACAATGTCATGCAAATTAAAATAAGCAGTATGACGACCCCTATTACTCCTGTCTTGGAATGAAAGAAATCCCAAAGAGCAGTTCTTCTTGCTGACAGAATTTCTTTTGTCATCCGACTTTGACCCTAGGATCAAGATAGGCGTAAATCAAGTCAGTAATAAATATGGTAACTACAAAAATCAAAGTAGATACATAAGTAATTCCAATTATTATAGGTATATCCATCACGCCTATAGCATCGTAGTACAACTTGCCCATCCCTGGCCAATCAAATACTGCCTCGATTATAATTGAACCAGCGAATGATGAGGCCAGGGCCAGAGCTATCGAAGTAATTATTGGAGGTGCAGCATTTTTTAAGCCATGAGAGTAAACAACCTTTTTCTTGGGTATCCCCATCGCACTCTTGGCTAAAATAAAATCCTCTCTCAAGATGCCTGCCATGAAATACCTAACAATATATGCCCAAGAGCTGAAGCCCATGATGACAATCGTGACAAGAGGCAATATCATGCAATACAACAAATTAAAGATATAGTAGGGGTCGGAAGGAGGCAACAGAGGTGTAGACCGAGCAGGGAAAATATGATACACAAAAGCAAATGCAAAGATCATAAGCATTCCAACCCACCATGAAGGAAAACTGCTGCTTGAGACCGCAAGAAATGCGTTCATTTTATCCCAGGCAGAGCTAGGCTTATCTGCTAGACGTCCGCCTATGAATAGACCAATAACAGTTATAATCACAGTCGAAGACGTGAAGAGTAATATAGTCCGGGGCAATTTTTCCAGGATTATATCTCTAACATTAGAAGAACCTGAATCGCTGGTAAAGAAATGTGATTGGCCAAGATCTAAAACTGCAAGTTTTAATATAGTGTTAACGAACCGAGTCGGAGAGTACCAAGGTTCATTCAGACCTAGAGCTTTGATATTGAGTTGTATTTGCGTATCAACATAATGCTGACGTTCATCCAAACTTCGGAATTTTAAATTCCCTTGGTTTAAGGCGTTGATTTGATCGTTTTTAACTGCTTCAGTTAAGATCTTATCGGTTGTGGATCCTAGCAATGCTTGCGTTAGCACAAGGGTAGCAAAGATAACGACCAACATATTGATGGTTCTCTTGACCAGGAAATAGTGAATTCTAGTCATTACGATCTCAATCCAGGAGGTCTCACAATCTTGCCTATGATTCTCTCATTTGTTCTTTTATGCACGTCATACCAAACGTCCAGAGCGTTAATCTAATCCAAATACTACAGTCGACCATAACAGATCATCTAGTAGATTTGGAAATGAACTCAGGTATTCCTATTAAGGTCCCAGTATAGATATCAGGCTTAAATGCCTGCTTGCTGTTTGCAAAGATCTTGAAGGTATTAGGGCCAGCTGAAAATAAAGAGGTCTTGTTTCCCTGCAAAGGGATGACATATGTTCCAATAGGTCTTGACGCCTCTGCTGTACCCTGTAGAATCACTTTGTCATTTTTGTTTGATATGAAATAATTTACATCAGCATTATTGCTAGGTGCCGTTCCTACAGCCACTGACATATTAACCGCTGCCGGCTGTCCCAACGTTACAAATGAGGGTGAATTTATTCTCTGAATGGATGCAAGTTTCGGAGTCTCAAACGAAGCCCAGTAGGCTTGGGGAAAGGGATATGAAAGATCTCTAAAAGCCTTAATTGTGATTACTCCACCTGCAGGATTGTAACTGTCCAAATAGAATGGCCCGTTGCCTATAACCGCATTATCATGGACAGTGATCCATTTAATACTTGCATCGTAACGTTTCGTGGCGTCTGCTACACTTACGTTGCCTCTCAGTGGAGGTGGAACATACCCTTCTGCTTTCATTTTTTCAAGTTCTTCTTTTATCGACTGGGCATGCGTCGGAATAATAAGAGACAACCAATCTACATTATTCGCTGTTGCCTGTCCCCTCGAATAAGCTAGCTTACCTTCAGTGACCAGCCTCTCCGTAGCTGCTGTTATTTCCCATGGCTCAGCGGGCCAGATTGTTCCAGAGTCAGCAATCTCTTTCTTATCGTAATGCCATAAATCGATGTATGATTCTACTTCGTTGTGCCCAACAAACCTCAACCCCTTCACAAGTGGGATAGCTGCCTGTGCTTGCGATCTGAACTCGGGATCAACGGTAAGATCCCCCTTCCCTGTATTCGTTCCCCACTGTAGGAGAAAATATTGGGTGTACAACAAATCCGACTTATCCATCGAAATTCCATTGTGCCAATTGGAGTAGAGAATCTTGTAAGTTACCTTACTCATCGATGTTGCGTTTTTGCCCACTGATTTCCAATGCTGCGAGAAGGGATCCCAGAGGACGGCATCGGGTGCAACTTTAAGCCTATCTACTGGGCCATTTGTGGAAATATTCGTCCATTGTTCACGCATAGGTATCACATCGCCTGTATACGGATTCCTGAAGGTGCCGCTGTCAGATAAAGCCGAGTAGATTTCGGTGCAGTAGACATCTTTACATCCTTCAACATTATTCCATGCCCCTTGGTAAACCTGCTTGACCCCAATATTTAACATACTTTCATTTTTTTGACTCATGGCATTAATTAGGGAGAATCTGCTTGGGATGCCTGCACCAAAGTCGTTAACCAGCCCCTTTAGAGAAGATGATGCAACAAAAGGCTCAGTATTCTGAGCCACAAATATTCTTACTGATTCTTGGATGCCGTCTATAGTTGCATTTTTGACTAGCTCGTTTCTCTGTTTCTGAGAAGAAAACTTGAAAAAAGCTATTCTTTGTGTAATATTATCTAATGTGCCATTGTGATAATTCCAAAAGGCTGGGTTTTGTCCGCCTGGCATATTTCCGTTCCATGGTGCATACATTTGCGCAGTTACTGTCGGATTATACTTCACAAATGCCGACGTTCCAGCATAAGCCTCTGTGTAAACCTGCCACTGGAAGTCTTGGGGATTGGTTCCTAAAATAACAGAGTTTGCTTTGTTTAAATCGCCATAGTCTTTTAGAACAGTAAATCCGGCATTTTGAAGTTCAGATGCAACAAGTTCTCCCATTGATAGCCTTTGCAAATCATCACTCCTAATCAGAATCTTGACAGTAATGGGACTTCCCCTAAAAAACCACTTACCACTTTGACTATAAGCCCCAAATTTTGTTAAGGCATCCGAAATCATTTTTTCAGCGACCTGCGGATTGTATCTAAATCCGAATGATTCTACCGCACTTAACACGTTCAAATACTCTGGAGAATAGATGCCGAATGGGTCAACCATCTCAGTGCCATAGCCTTTCAGTATCTCATTAACAACGAAGCCACGGTCCACTAAATAGTTCAGTGCGTATCGAACCTCTTTAAGCTGAAATGGATTGATGGAATTGATATCCTTCGAGGGCGCCGGATTGAACAAAAGACCGTAAGAGCCTGCTATCCTGTCATATTCCTTTAAGTGAGGATCAGTCTTTATGCCAGATACAGCTTCTAATGGAATTCTATAAAAATAGGCATCCAAAATTCCAGATTTAACATCCTGCAATGCAACATTGTCATCTAAATATTGAATAAATCTAACCTCATTTACAAATGGGCCTTTAATTAGAGCTCTCGCACTTAAACCTGAGTTCGAAAAAACTGCGATCAATAGTCCTGTGATAAAGATGCTACTCAGAAGCAATGCGCCCATGAGGCCAGCCCCTAGATGATATAGCGCTTTACCAGAGTTTGCGAGTCCTGGGTAGGCCTAAGCTATTGGTGTAAAATCCTGGATTCAAATATCTGCTTGAGAGATATCTTTTCAAGTCTGATTCTGGCGAATTTGACGAATTGACGGCACCCGGATTTGGTATACTTTCGCTCGAAAAGAAACTATTGTATCTATCTGCCATAGTAATCTCGCAATACCAATCGGCGGGTCCACATTTAGCCATCAAGTCAGAACCTTTTTTTATCCATTCTGGGAGATTGGACCCAGTCCTACTTACTCTTTCCCATGATGGATCCTTTTCTACAAGCCATCTTGGTATTTTCCCTATAATATGCATCTTATTTTTTGTTGCGCAATTCCTTAATTAAGATTTGTTCGCCGCTACTATCTATAACCTATCAGGTCCATGCAGGATTTACACTTTTTTTAACATATGCACAGCATTATTATGGATCTATCGCTTTTTTGCTAAATATCTCTCAACCTAAAGAATCTGTTTGAGGTGTCGATGGTAATCCATAAATAAGAGAAAAAAATATATATATGAGATGTATAAGTTTGCTCCTTTTACGATCAAATATTTCATGGTGGACGTATATTGGTAAGGGACATATCGGTGTTTAGTGACCGCTGTCCAAGGTGTGGAAAGGGACCGATGGTCACTGATAATTCGAGCGGAGAAATGTTTTGCGGCAATTGTGGCTTTGTTGTTACTGAAAGGATCGAGGAGATGGGCCCAGAATGGCGTGCCTTCTCGAAAGAAGAGCACGAAGATCGAAGCCGTGCCGGAATCCCAACCTCGCTAGCCATGCATGATATGGGCCTTGCCACAATCATAGGCCCAGTGGATAAAGATGCTTCTGGAAAGCCCTTGTCTGCTTCTATGAAAAGCACTATTGAAAGATTAAGAACGTGGGATAGCAGAAGCCAAGTGCATGAACCAGTCGATCGCAATTTCAGACAAGCATTCAGTGAATTGGACAGACTAAAGGATAAGCTCGCTGTAGGTGACGCAGTTATTGAAAAAGCAGCCTATGTGTACAGAAAGGCTCTGGAAAAAGGGCTCGTTAGAGGTCGCTCGATATCTGCATTGGTAGCCGCGGCGCTATATGCAGCCTGTCGAGATACTGAGACTCCTCGAACGCTAAAAGACATCGCTAATGCAAGTAACATTAAGAAAAAGGACGTTGCCCGTTGTTACAGACTACTTATCAGAGAACTCGACCTAAAAATGCCTGTGGTCGACCCAGTGAAATGTGTTGCTAGGATTGCCAGCAAAGCTGGTCTTTCAGAGAAGACTAAACGTAAAGCCCTTGATATATTAAAGCGAGCAGAGGAAGGCAAGATTTCTGCAGGAAAGGATCCTATGGGACTTGCAGCAGCAGCGCTATATGTAGCCTGCGTGATGAACGGGGAGAACAAGACACAGAAGGATGTTGCAGAAGCAGCTGGGGTAACGGAAGTTACAATTCGCAATCGTTACAAGGGCTTAAAACTTCATCTTAAACTGTAGATGTGACCAGGTATTTTTTATTCTGAATCATTTAAGGGCTAGGAAAAACTTGAACCCGCCGAGACTATCAAACTCTAAAATCGTAAGCGGTTCAAATCCAATTACTGAACTTCAATTGCGGCTTCATTAAAGCCAAGTTTAACCAGATATCCCTTGACCTCGCCCCTATGGTCACCTTGAAGCATTATAAAGCCTTCCTTTGCAGTTCCACCACAAGCAAATTTGCTTTTTAATTCCTTAACTATCCTCTGAATATCGCTTAGCTTCGGATCAATTCCTTCAATCATGGTGGTGGTTTTTGAGAATCGCCGAGTTTCTAGGCGGACTACGACTCTTGTATCTTCTTTATCTAGTTCACCACATGCACAAAGGTCATCTGGCAAGCCACATTTCTTACATATAACCGCCATCTTTTAATGAGGTATTTCCCAATTCTTCCTATTAAGCCTTGCCGGTTCCATTACAGCCCTAATTCGGCATAAATGGTTTCAAAAACTGGATATAGTACATCACCTTGCTTCGTGATCCTAAAAAATCATTGTTAAATATTTTTTAAGCCTCAGCGAATTTCTCACACGTCTATCAAAGCCGATGGAAAGCCTTAGGAAGTAAAAATATTACCCTAAAATAGATGATATCGCTATGCTATAGTAAATACAATGAAGCGCAAGCCAAATTCAGATCATCTAAAAGATGCAGCAACTTTGCTACTAAAAGGTGGAACACTCATCAATGACCCTTGTCCTTCATGTTCTGGATTACAAGTGAGGTTCCAAGATGAGAACGTATGTGTGAACGAGTGTCAGCTACATCAAATATCCGCAAATGATACGGGTCAAGCGCCTATCGAAAATGATTTGTCAATCGATGCAATAAAAAAAATGATGGATGCGATATCCAAAGAAAAATTAGTAAACATCTTACAAACACTGAGACAAGAAAATGACTTGTCAAAACAGAAAATCCTGGCAGAGCTTATCGAGCTGTACTTAAGGATTCTCAGTGGATTGAGACAGGTAAAGGATGTGTAGGCTGACAGGCCACAGGTTACGTGTATGCGAGCACCATTCCGTGTTTCAGGACATGGCGCTAAGAAAAGCAAGAGTAGCGAGGACGGAATGTTTTTAAAGCTGGCAAACACCAAAAAGCTCAAATGAGCAAGAAAAAGAATGCTCCTCTGCCAGCTTCGAGTGCGGGGTTGTTGAGATTCTTTGAAGATGAGACCAAAGGGATTAAGATAAGGCCAGAGATTGTGCTTGGCGTTACCGGTGCTCTAATTGGTGTATCTATCTTGATAAGAATCCTCTTCCCAGTTGGATGACTTACACTAGCTCGAAATCTAATAGTGTCACAGTTATCCATAGAAGATGGTCTCTAACTAGGATTAATCCTTCCTCGTACAAGCTGTCTTATCTTATCTCATTAATAGGATCTTGTATACTAGTAGTGTTGTCCTGTCTATGGGGATTTAAGACAAGTACAACCGATTTAGCGATTCATTTAGCATTGGGGATATCCGCAGCAACCGGATCAGTTCTTTTTGACCGGTGGGCCTTACGAAGCTTGGTTAGCAAATTACCCAAGTATTTTCATGTTTCAGCTTTTGCACTGATGTTATGGACATTGACCGCAGTTTTTGGATCGGTTTCCCATACTATTTTTTCCAAGACTAGTACTCCATCAATCTATTTCATAGAGGGTATGATGTTAGCAGTTGGCATGCGTATAGGACTATTCAGATCGGTATTTGGCGCAAATGTTACTCAAGCTATACTTGTATCTTTTGTTCAGCCTTTTATACTGCTAATTGCATTCATGCCAGCGTCTTTCTATACATCACCAGTCTCAATTGCAATTGGAGTTGCATTAGGGTCAGTGTTTGTTTTCTTGGCCTTGGTCTGGTCCAAACTTGCTGATAAAGCTGGATGTCCTGAGCTGACTAGTACCTTTAAGGTTCTTCAAGCATTTATAGCCGCTTGGACTGAAAGTAATCCTCAAACTATGGAAGCAATCATGGAATCGCGTGCTCAAAAAGAAGTCGTTACTACCAATATTGTGAAATTCAGTACTGGGAATACAAATGCTTTCATAGTACTTCCAGATGTACATCCTGGGCCGTTCCATCCAATAGGTGGTAGCAACCTGCCGTATCTGTTATATTCAGCTTATTTAAGGTGTGCTCTAATCCTACATAGCGTCTCTGGTCATTCGAGAAATATCCCATCACAATTATGGGCAAACAAGTACATTCGGAGCCTTGCTCAGACAATGCCCTCAGACAGATCCACCACCGCGTCCGTGCCTTTGCAGATCAAGGTTGGAAATTGTATATCAACGGGAATAATTTTTGGGGATACAGGAATTATTATCCTTTCCATGGCACCCTTGGGCATGGAAGACGTTCCTGAAAGCGTCCGTTCAGACTTGGAAAGATATTCTTCTGAAATAGGACTAAGACAGTTATTAGTCGTCGATAGTCATAACGCGATGGGAGGAGAACTAAATGATTCGGATTATCAGAATATGCTGTGTGCAGCTAAAACTTGTTTGAAAAATTTGATCAAAGCGCCAAGATACCACTTCAAAGTGGGATTTGCAAACTTGGATGAAATCGCTTGTGATAGGACATCGTTAACCGACGAACTTGGACGATCAGGTTTGGCAATAATTGCTTTAGAAATCAACAATGACAAATATGTTATAGGATGGGCAGACTCAAACAATATGGAGAACAATCTCCGAGATTTTATTATTTCCAAGCTTTCACGAGCAGGTATCAGAGCACTGGAAATTTGCACATCCGATACTCATTCAACCTCTGGGAAAAGAACGAGTCAAGGATACTATGCATTCGGTAATACAAGCGATCATGAGATGATCGCTGAATTGTTTCGTCAGTTGTCTGTAAATTCACTTAACAAGGCTGCCTCTGCAAACTTCGAATTGTTAAGATCTAGCTCTACAATTAAGGTAATGGGAAATCGTCAGTTTGACGACTATGCTTCAGCTCTAAACAAGTCAATGAATTTAACCAAAGCATTTCTTGCGATCACCGCTGCATACTTTGTTATTATGCTGGTTCTGTCCTAATTTTGTCCAGGTGGATGGGGAGAGATTTGAACTCTCGATCACCTGTGTGTGAGACAGGTATCCTAACCAGGCTAGACCACCCATCCTACCGCCAGAGGGCATGTCACTTGAGATCTGCTTAGTCTTATAGCCTAATTTCCAAGATAGGTTGAATCGCATCCATTATATTAACAGTAACTCATTGAAGCGTGTTATGTGCCCTCACCAAAACCCTCCAAGTATGTTTTTTGTTCATTTGTAAGCGTATCGATTTGAACTCCCATAGACTCCAGTTTGGCGCGGGCAATTTCGTTGTCTTGGGATCTTTCCACATCGTACACCTGTGGTGCCAATGAGCCTTCAGATTCTGCTAGTCTAATTGTTGAAAGCAATTGATTTGCAAAACTCATGTCCATGACTTCTGAGGGGTGACCTTCTGCGGCTGCTAGGTTCACCAACCTTCCTTCACCAATCAAATAAATTTTGTTCCCGGTTTTCAAATCATACCCCATCGTATGTTCGTTAATGCGGTTAGATCTAGTTGAAAGTGCTTCAAGTGATGGAAGCGAGATTTCAACATTAAAGTGGCCAGCATTAGCCAAGATTGCACCATCTTTCATATTGTAAATATCGTCTCTCGATATTACCTCCTTGCAACCAGTCGTTGTTATAAAAATATCTCCAATTTGAGAAGACTTATCCATTCTAGCCACATGGAACCCGTCTAATTTTGCCTTCAGTGCGGCTATTGGATCTACCTCGGTCACAATTACGTTGCTTCCCATTCCTGCAGCTCGCCTCGCTATGCCTTTGCCGACGTGTCCGTATCCAGCAACTACAACGTTTTTACCCGCAAGGAGAATATTTGTTGCCCTGATAATTCCATCTAGCGCTGATTGACCTGTGCCATAAACGTTATCGAAGTCGTGCTTAGTTTCCGCGTCATTGACTGCCACAATAGGATATTTCAGCTTACCAGAGGCTTGCAAGGCGCGTAGTCTAATTACTCCAGTAGTCGTTTCCTCAGTTCCTCCGAAAATCGTAAATTTTCCATTCATTTTTTTATGCATTTCCACAGTCAGATCAGCCCCGTCATCGATTGTGACATTAGGATCAGTGCTAATCACAGAGTGAATGTCTTCATAGTACTCTGTTTTCGAAATGCCTCTCCTCGCAAAAACTGAAATGTTTTCATCGGCTGCTAATGAAGCAGCCACATCGTCCTGAGTGCTGAGCGGATTACATCCACACCAAGCGATATTGGCACCAATAGCACGCAAAACTCTGATAAGTACGCCAGTCTCCTTTGTTACGTGTAGGCATCCCGCAACTCTCACACCATCAAGGGGCTTTGTGGCCTGGAATTTTTTTCTTAGAGATATCAAGACAGGCATATGAGCCTCAGCCCAGTCTATCTTTTTCTTTCCCTCCTTGGACAGTGTAACATCTTTTATTCTGTTAGACATACGCAAAGATCAAACTTCCCTATACTTTAAGGATGCTGAACGGTCTATGACTGGACTTTGTCACGTCTGCGTAACACCCTTGGCAACTAGAATACACATAATGTATGGCATCTGTTTTGCCTGCGAATTTTTTTACAAGTGAAAAGCCTAAGCAGTTTTCTGGCATATCCGTTGTAGTGTAATATGAGGGATAGGTTCTGATTAAATAGCCAACGCACTTAATCTGTTATGATCACTCTATACCTGTTTGCGTGCTGAAGAGAGGTAGCCAGCATGAATGCGCTTTGTTCATACAAATATTCCCATGTCTGTGTCATATAAGGGGATCGGATTGTGCCAATCAAGGCGGACTCATAACTACTTTGCAGTATGAATAGTAAGTCTATTCGGTTAAGTATTACTTGATCTCTTACAAATGCTCCATACTACATGCGAACGATTATCAAATTTTTTTATTAGGTTTCGCAACTTGACCTCAAACGATTCGTTTATTATTTGGAGTATTAATAATTATTTAATG
>NZ_QURE01000095.1 GCF_009898475.1 Nitrososphaera sp. AFS
AGGTTCAGCCCCATGATAGATAAGTTTACCTCCGCCAATCTTCTCCAACATAAAATCAGAGGATACAATACTCTCTTTGCTCTTTCTAACTTTTTCCCGGTTAGACTTGTGGAACGAATAGTAATTTAATATATGTTTCCAATACTCACCTAGAGAACTTAGAAATCTTCCGCTATGCCTAGCTCGATGGGGGGAAGCGGAGGCCATCAATCTTGCTCTGTTCATCCACTGTTTGAATGTGTAGGTAGAATGAAATGTAGTAACTATCGGAACCTTGCATAAATTATAAAATGTATCAAGGTTTGTACTAACCTTGCTTGGCTTTTTGGGATCCATATAAAGTCCATATAAGCCCTGTTCATATTGTACGTGAACAATATCAGGACGCAGACTATTAACTATCTTTAGCAGAACTTCTGAATTATTTGGATTTCTAGACGAAATCTCACGATATTCCCCCATTCCATTTACATCACTGACGACAAATACATCTACACCAAGTTTTCTTAGTGAGTTTGATAGGTTATAGGTATATCGGCCAACGCCACCTTTCATTGGTGGGTATTCGGTAGAAACCATTAGTACTTTAGTTCGCTCCAATCTATATTACCTTCTGAAATACTGCACATGTCTATAGATCATCCCTGTATATATCACTTACTCACACTGTGTGGTTATCTATGCATAATTATATCCTAATAATATCAAATAATAAAACTACCTTCAAGCACAATACCGCCCCCATTCAAGTTGATACCATGGCCATAAATGTAAAATTTTAACATGGTCACGGCGTGTGAGTAACTAATAAATATCCCTTTTTACTTAAATAGTAACAGAAAAGTCATAGGAAGTATAATAGATCCTGTGAGGATAAGCTGTCCACCCTCACCTCCCCTATCCCACCAATAGGACTAATTGGGTTGGGGTAGAGTCCTCATAGGCTTCCAATGACTCGATCTTGTTGTGTTAGATGATCGTATTAATTTGAGCATAAATTTAATGATGTCTTCTTTTAATTCCCATGCATTTTATACTGTACTGATCTCCAGTCTATGTAGACCATATTTGACCATTTCCGAAAGTTTTAAGTATGATTTATGCCTTATATAGTATAGGTGATAAATGATTTATGAGCTTCGATATAGAACCATTTGATTGGACTCGCCGATTCTTCGGTGGAGGAGGGAGAGGATTTTTTGAAGATATGTTCAGAGGCTTTGATGAAATGAGGCGACAGATGGAAAGAGAATTCGAAGATATAGGAAAAGATATACCCAAGAATTTGATAAGGGAATATACTACCCCAGAAGGCGCAAAAGTAAGGGAAGTAGGCCCGGTAGTGTATGGATATTCAATGACAGTTGGACCTGATGGCAAACCGCAAGTAAGGGAATTTGGAAATGTCAAGCGGTCAAGGCCTGGATTTGGGGGTATGAGTAGACCTGAAGTAATAGATGAAATAGAGCCTCTAGTGGATGTATCTACTACAGACAAGGAAGTCAAGGTAGTCGTGGAAATGCCAGGAGTCAGCAAAGACAAAATCAAAATCAATGCACATGATAATATAGTAGAAGTTAAAAGTGAAGATCCTCAACGAAAATATCATAGAACCATTGAGATACCAACTGAGACTGATATTGAAACGGCCAAGTCTGCTTACAATAATGGAATATTAGAAGTAACATTCAAGAAAAAGGAGCAAGCTAAAGGCAAAACAATAAAGGTTGAATAATACCTCTTTTTTTAGGTAAACTGTAGTGGTCAAGTTACATCTTTCTTTTTATTGTGCCATTTTAAACATTTATCTATTAGATTATACATGATATTAATGCAAGAGTAAATAGGAACATTGCAGGCCGGCCAACGTTTGTTCCGTTCTTTTGCCTTTTGGCCGGCCTGTTCTAAGTTTACTTGAGGTTTTACAAAGCTACAATAGTGCAAGTATCAATAATAGTCAGCAGTTAGCTAAGTTAGTGTGGACACATAGGAAGTGAATAATTTTATATCCAAAGATGGATACAATATTATTATTGTCTGCCCCGCATGTCAGATAAATCCCCTAAATGTTATCCAACTAGGATAGACTTGTACATAGCATGGCTGCCCATAGTTACAGAACACCCATCTAATTTGATCAGCCATGCAACTTTGGTATTAATGAACAGTTAATTTATACAATCTGCCCAGTTCATACGAATTTGGCTTCTAAATATCTGTACCTATCCAATTAACTTTTTATTTCGGATTTAACTAATATATTGTACTGTATTCAAGTGACAATCCTTCCGAAAAAGAATATGGTAATCAGCTCTGATGGAAATAGTAGCGACTTAGATTCTACAGTGGAATCTGGAATATGTCCCCTTTGTAAGCAACCTAACACAATAATTGCAGATCCTAAATCGACAGATATTGTCTGCAGTAAATGTGGTATGGTGCTATCCGATAATGCAGATACCAGGCTAGAATGGCAAGCCATTGATAAGGACAGGATGCAAGCAAGCACTAGAACTGGTACTGGTACTGGACCCTTACTATCTCTGGCTCGTTATAATATGGGACTATCTACTAGTATTGGAAATAAGGACATAGATGCAAACGAAAATCAAATCAAGCCCACTATGCTTTACACTATGCGAAGACTAAGGACATGGGATTTAAGGACTCAGTCCAATAATTACTACTTTATGGTTGCACTTCGACAATTGGATACACTAAAGGATAAACTTGGGTTGTCTGATGCAATAGTTGAGAAAGCTGCTTACATATTTAGAAAAGCTCATGAAAAAGGAATAATTCGTGGTAGATCTACTATTGCTGTTTTAGCTGCTGTAGTGTATATTGCATGTAGACAAATGGATGCACCACGTACACTAGATGAAATAGCTTTAACTAGCAATATCAAAAGAAAATTAATTTCCAAATGTTATCGAGAGTTAGTGTTTGAACTTGAACTTAGATTACCTGCTATTGATAACAAAAAATGTATTGTTAGAGTTGCAAACAAAGCTAACATAAGCGAGAAGACTAAATACAAAGCCATGAACCTAATGAGTGAGGTAGTCAAGCGAGGTATCAGTACAGGAAAGGATCCAATGGGTTTGGCAGCAGCTGTGCTTTATGCGTCATGTGTTATGAATGGTGAACAAAAGAGTCAGGTTGACCTTGCAAACGCAGCCCAGATTACACAAGTAACAATCAGAAATAGGTTTAAGGATTTAGCCAATCGGCTTGAATTACATAACTAAGTAGCTATCAAGTTGTAATTAGCAGGAAAGAGAATTTTCTTGTAGTTAGCCATATGATAAATAGTAGACTACTATCATGAGATTGCTATACTATACATGCATCTACTATCAGTAATGTAATACAAACATATTACGCCCTTAAGTATTGAAAATATGGCAAAATGTCCTGCATGTAATCACGACTATAACGAAAATGAGCTTGTAAGTCATTTAGAAATGTATGACGTCACAACAAAAGATAACTTGGCCAAATATCTGGCATACCTAAAGCAGCGAATGGATACGCTTGAGGCAGCTCTGCCACGACCTAAACCGGAACCCTAAAATTATTTTTTGTCTGAATTTCAAACAATAATAGGCGGTCCTACTTGAGTTCTTCTTGCAAAAACATTTGCAAGGATTAGGTGCAAAAGATGTGTCATAATGTACACGCCTATTTTGATCCGCTGTCACAAATTCCGATATATGATACAATTTTGAATAAATCTAAGTCAAAGCTAATAGATACCTGCATTTACTTTATTATTGGAGTATCAGCTTCTTAGTATATTCTAATCCTTTAAGTTCTCGTAAGATAGTGTAGATCTGCTGATTTAACTATTCATTCAATATTTATTTGGCAAAGTACTATAACAAGTTGTATAATAGCCTGCTGTCTATCAAAATATATTTATTCAGATTAGTGGTATAAGATAGAATGGCTGAGCGTATCACATGTGAAGTATGTAACAAAGTATTTTTGACGCAGCTAGAGAAAGAAGAACACAAAAAATTGGAACACAAAGAACATCGAGAACCAACTGGTGTTGGCTAGGGGACGGGATTGAAATTATATGACATGAGATCAGGTCATTCAGTCACCCAGTTAGTCATCCAACCACTTCAATCATTGAACAAGCATCAAAATAAAAGTGAATTATATTATACCAAGATTGTTCTTTATTCTTGTAATGCCGAGTCTACAAAAGCATAACCTCGGATCAGAAACTGTTCTTGTTTTGCAAGGCGGTGGATCTCTTGGTGCATATGAATGTGGGGTGTATAAAACACTTGCACGTTATGTCAACTTTGATATTGTTGCAGGTACTTCAATCGGAGCCGTGAATGCTGCAATAATAACCTCTAGATTTCGAGAAGATGCATCACACAAGCTCGAAGACTTTTGGTTAGAGCTTTCTCAGAATATAGGTTGCCCCATTCCATTAATGTTGAGCGATAAGACCAGAAGCATAATGTCAACGATTTTTGCTGCTACATGGGGTAATCCAAAAGCGTTCATCCCTAAATGGCTGAATCCTGAAGGTTTTACATATCCGGAATTAGGATTGCCTTACCCACTATTTGATATTTCACCACTTAAAGAAACTCTTTACAAATATGTCGATTTTAGTCAGCTAAAGAAAAGAAAAAGAAAAAGGGAAGATAACTCTAGGACTCCTAGACTAATTGTAACATGTACAGATTTAAGGACAAGTGAACCTGTTGTCTTTGATACTTTAGTAGACATACACTGCGAATATTTTTATGCAATTCCTAGTGCCTCGCTGGTTCAATGAATTTTTTCTGTGTTGGGCCAGTGAGGATTGATATCAGCAACATGACAATTATAAATCTTCAGATAATTAGATTACATCATATCAAGAACTGAAAGATCCAAAATGATTTAAGTGGCTAAGTAGTATCACCTAAAACTTAGTTTATCCTGCGATGAACCATAATTGAATGAAAAACTGATTCGAATAATTAATCAGTAGACAACATTAACTTAATGACCATCCTGATGTCCGTATGC
>NZ_QURE01000096.1 GCF_009898475.1 Nitrososphaera sp. AFS
TTCAGATCCATTCTTTGTCATCATAATTTGTAATGATCTTTTATGATATTGTAAATATACTTCTCCATATTTATAAACTTCAGGTAAGATGCTTATACCTACAAAGATCGGCCATAACGGAAATGGGCAACAGACAATGCCACTGATAAATAGTGCCTCCTAAAATTCCATTAGTGATCAAAAGTCCTATTTCTCTCAAAGCATCTTGATTTATTTCTCCTGGAGTCATAAACACGATTTAAGCGATAGCCATATTTCCGATATGGTTAAATTCGTCAGGTTGGGCTATAATGTCATAATAGAGCATAAATGCAACAAGTTTCTACAACTAGAAGCCACATATTCGCTTGCACAGAAAAATCTCAACAAGAGTGTTTTAACCGAATGCTTTTTTCTACTAACAAGGTTTATGAAGATAAAATCTTCGCAGTCAAAAAAGGAGATATCCTTTTTTTACTCAATTTAGATTCTAACACCTTATACGGTACTTTTAGGGCAAAGTCTGATGGTAGAAAAAATATCGTTCCCGAAGCTTGGGGAGGTGGGTATCCTTTTCAAGTAGAAGTAGAAAAAAATGGAGAGATAAATACTATAACAAATGCTGCAACCATACTTTCCAAATTGGGTATAAGCTGGAAGATAGTGTTAGACGAGGACAAGACAAAATTGCTCACAACGTATGTAATGAATCCTAATAGGTTTGCATGGGGCGACTTGATTCATGAGATAAGAGGAAGAAAAGGAAACGGAAAGACGTTAGCAAGTGAGAAGTATGATGTATACGAGAAGCCCAAGCTGGAGTCTACTACACTATGGGATTATCCACGCCAGAGCTATGGCAAGACGCCTAAAGGAAATAACAAATATGCAGGCGTGACACCAGCATTCATTATTTATAATCTAGTGAAACGGTATACAGAACCAAATGATTTAGTTGTAGATCCAATGGCAGGCAGTGGAACGACAGTAGACGTTTGCAGAGAAGAAGGCCGGAGGTGTATTGCATATGATATTGTTCCCGCAAGCCCAAATGTTGTTTCAAATGATGCAAGAAAAATTCCACTTGATGATAAGAGTGTTGATCTGGTGTTTATAGACTCACCTTATGGTGATAATATAGCATATAACACTCATGAGAAAAATATAGGTTGGATTTCAGCTGAAGCAGATGAATTTTATCAGGATTTAGAAAAAGTGATGAGCGAATGCTATCGCATACTAAAACCAGGAAAGGTACTTGGGTGGCTTATTGGTGATCAATGGGTAAAGAAAAAATTTACACCAGTAGGTTTTAACATTTATCAAGGCCTGTGTAAGAATTTTGAAACACTTGATATAATATGCGTCGTCCGAAGGAGTCAGACATCTAATACCGGAATATGGTATAATAGGGCCTTGCGTTTCAATTTCTATTTACGTGGTTTCAAATATCTCTTTATAATGAAAAAGCCGGAGCCCAAACTAAAGGTACAACGAAAGAGAATAGTCAGATGGTCAAAATATTCTCGGTCAAAAACTATGGTCACATAGCAAGTTGACTGACTAATGCAACTTGAAGATCTGCAACGGCTATATGAAAGCATGAAGGACAGGAATGGATTAAATACTTACAATCATATTTCCGAACTTTTGAAGGAAGCAAAACAAATCCATAAAAAGGATTTTCTTGATAGCCAATCAGTTAAACGTACATGGAAGAATACGTGATCACAAACAGTCATGGAGATCCTTTAAGGGACAAATTCTCGAGAAGTTAACTGGTCAAGCGCTATTGTACATATTTCATCATATGGTGTCAGCAGCTTTTGATTACGTATGACTGTTAACTAATCTCTTTTCTTCTGTTCTCGCTGCTTTCTTATCATTGTAGTCATTGATGTTCTGATTCCTACCCTTACCACAGATAGTGCCATTGCAACTGATGCTAGTGACATTAGTGCAGATATGATAAATATTAAATCGTAGGCATGGTTAGTAGGGAAAAGGCCTGCAACTCCGGGTACTGTTCCTTTGTAAGTCTCCTGGAGCATCCCTGAGACAGCTGGGCCAACTGACATTCCAACAAGGTTGAGGAGCAGAGTCATTCCCAGTGCAACACCTGTAATTTGCATTGGTACAGATAGAAGTATTATGTTAAATGCACCAGTAATTGAAAGAGAAAGACCAGATGAGAGTATCGTCAGTCCAAATGCTACCATATTTTCAGTAGAATGAAAAATAAATAGTACAAAGAACCCAATTGTGCTGATTAACGTTCCAAATACAATTAGCTTGGTATTCTTGACTCTATTTAGAATATAACCTGACATGATCGTTCCAGCCAATAGCACGATCATAAATGGCAGCTGGACATTTGCGACTGATATCGCGTTTCCTCCAAACCCAAGCGGCTCAGGACTTCTTACCATAACAGGAATTGTCAGATACACCATGAAAATGGACATAAAGACTAGCATGAGAATAACAGTAGGAGGGAGAAAACCTTTGCTGGTCATTATTTTGAAATCAATCAAGGGTGAATGCACTCTCTTTTCGATAGCTATAAAGGCCGCAAGCGATAATCCTGAGACTGCAAATATTCCGGCAATATGATATAATTCCACAGTATCATGGCTGCTGTTATTGTTGCCATTTTGTATTAAGGTTATGCCAGCAAGAAATGTAATTATTGTGCAGGCTAGAGCTAGCGTCCCCTTTATATCAATTGCCTGGACATTAGATAAAATGTTCCGATGATGATTGCTACCATTATTACTACTACCTACCTCAATTCCCTCCAACGATGATGAGGATGGTGTACTCTTGTCAACTTGGACGAACCTTTGTATTAGCAACCAGAGTGCTACTGCAATAGGAAGTATGGCTACGAATGTTGACTGCCAACCAAAGTTTTGGATTATGGCTGCGCCTCCAACTATACCAATAACCCCACCACCAGAGAGGGTTGAGCTGAATATAGTTTGACCCATTGCAAGCTTTTTCTCCGGAAGGATTTCTCTTATGATTCCAAATGCAATGGGAAACATCGCCATTCCAACACCTTGGGCTGCCCTTGCAGCGATCATGAATTCTATATTCGTAGCAAATCGTCCAGCCAAAACACCTATTGTGTAAACTGCCATTATTATTAGTAATATTTTTTTCTTACCATAGATATCAGACAGTTTGCCTCCAATTGGGGTCATGACTGCAGCTGCAATTATGTAAGCGGAAAGTAGCCAGGAGGACATGTTATACGATATGTTGAACTTATGAATGAAATCTGGAATAGCTGGCAGAATCATTGTCTCATCAAACATAACAATCAATCCTAAGCAGCTAAGAATGATCAGTGTATTCCTCCAAGTTGAGCGACCGCCGTTGTATTCTTCTTCTAACTTAACCATATTATTCACCAACTAACTCTTATATGATCTTGAATTGAGAATTACTATTGTAGTATCGTCTTTCAAATTTTGCTCCCCTAATGACATCTTGGTTATATAGCACCCAAATGTTTCTGAAATACGGGAATGTCCACTCACTTCAGTCAAGCCTAATTATTGATGTTGTGCATAACAAAAATATGCTAATTAAATCAGCTACGCCTGCACTCAAATTCTTCATATGCTTAAAGTAATTCTATCTGTCAAAAATAAGATTGAGCATCCAAGAAATCTTTCGATCTAACTTTTGCGAGGTCAATCATATTGAACGATCTAATCTATTTTTGCTTGTCGTTATCGTTGTAGTCGTTATCGTAGTTATTGTTGTGCAAATCATCTGTTATAATCACCCATCTCTTGAGGTTTTCAATCTCTTAGATAACAGTAGATTTTAATCCTCTGTCCAGATTGGATCTAAACCATCTATAATCCTCGTCAGCTTGTATAGCTGCTGTTAATATCTTATTTTCTATCTTTGAGGATTGTAGAAACATTTTTGTATCCTTTGGTAGACAATGCCCTCCTATTCCTTCCCTTGGTTCAAGAATGTTTACATTCCATTTTGTGTTTAGGGCATCTCGCAATTCCGAGAAATTTATGTTATTTACTTGACAGTAAAGGTAAAGTTCCTCTGCAAAGGCTATCTGCAAATACCTGTGTGCATTTTCAACTATTTTAGTAGTCTCGGCAGTTTCGATTTTTGATACTGGATGCATACGAATATCCAAACTCTTATTACTCTTGTCTTTGTCTTCGTATTTACCAATACCATAAATCTTCTCATCTTCTGGGCTGGAATTTAAGATGGCCATATCGCTAGAGCTAGAATCAATGGTTTTAGTGCTGGTATCTGTACCACCCACACTTCCATTATAAAATTGCATACCAGCTTTTAGGCAGCAATCACATACTCCTCCAATTACACGCAACTGATTTACTCCATGTTCTTTTTCTTCTAAGGCATACCATCTATGTGGTGCATGAACTACATGTAGCCTATGGTTTAACAACTCAAATACTCTGGTAGAGGTTCCTTTTGGAATAGTGCTTTCTATAGAAACAAGTGCTCCAGTTTTCGCCTCTCGTGAAATCCTTTCAACTATTGACAGCAGCCCATCTATTTGTGGAGTGAACATATCGTCTGACTTATGAGTGGATATGCAAAGAATGTAAACATCGAAATCACTAAAGTTAATAGCTCTCTTTACTCCTGCAGTCTTTTCTGCATTCTCTATCGCTTGATGACTAATATCGTAACCATAAGTATCAAATCCCTTCTCGTTAACATATTTTGCTACGGGCAAACCTAACTGTCCTAGTCCTATTATCAAAACTTTGTTGAACTGGATTCTGTTTTTAGACTGTGATGATACCGATGGTAAAGATAGAGTGTTTAAACATATTTGTTCTCGATTGCTATCAGTTATTGAAGGTAATTTCATTATCGTATAGCTAAGTAATCACGTAACTAATAAACCTAACTGACTGGTCAGTCATATTTATTAATAAGCAGTGTTTTCATGATACTAGAAGAGATGGTTACTCATTGGAGCGATTATAACAACAATAAAGTAGAACTAGAAAAAGTCAAAGATAATAATATAATCACTTATAAAGAAAGATTGACTGAAGGAATCAGAAGAAAACAACAATAGAAACAGAAATGTGTCCAAAGGTTACTTCAGAATACAAGACAGAAATCAAAGAAAGAATAATTCAA
>NZ_QURE01000097.1:0-8142 GCF_009898475.1 Nitrososphaera sp. AFS
TGAAGGTTAAAAATGATGGAATGATTCTGCTCGTGCTGCTAAGGAATTTCATAGAAGCTGAACATGGGCGTCAGACTGGTTGAAAAGATATCAGGAAGAAGGCGTAATTATATTGAAAGATAGATCCAAGAGTGGCAGGCCTACAGAAGTTCTCTAACCGTCATATCCTGTTAAATACCTATACATGTTAAACTCAAAGTTCTTGGTTCTGAAGTACTGTCCTACCTTAATTCTGAAATCTCTAAATGACTTGTAATATGCTAGGACTAACAGATCTTTTTTGGATATATTCCAGCGCTCTATGTCAGGGAGTATAGATAACAAATTTGACGTCGTTCTCCAATATATATTGCTCTTGAAATGGTCATAGCAAAGATCTGTGTGTCGTTAACGCACCTCGTTAACGGTTAACAGCCTTGTTAACATAGTGTTACAGATTTGTTACAAATTTTTAACAAAAAACGCCTCCCGTGTTAACCGCCAAATTCCTCTCGAATTAGACCGTCATTTATGGTATATTGTGTTTTAGTACCTCTACACCCCGTCCCGAACTTATTTGACGGGCCGAAAACGAGAGAAAAATCAATAATTATGGTATTCTCCCGTTTTCTGTTAACAAATGTTTACAAAAATAAATTTAGAAATTCCACTTCTACACAATAATTGATCAAAAGCCATTTAATCTGACATTAGCACAACTTCGGGCTCCGTTCCTACCCAGCAGCCCGATTGTTCAGGCCCCAATCCAGGGACAAACCTAGGTTCGACAACCTCTAGCAGAGGCTTCTAGTGGCTGAGGCGTTCATTTGGCCCAAACATTCTGACTTTTGTCTCAAAAACGATCCATCAATGAAAGAAATTAACCTAGGTGGCGATACCATGCATACTAGAGGCAATATTGTGAAAAGCCATAAACATGATCTTATCGGCCGACAGATCACATCTAAATACTCCTCGGCCGACTCAAGTTGATTGCAATAATCAGAATCTCACTTGCAAACTATCATGTTGACCATCAAAATGAGTATTAGTCCCTTACCTGTGGACTGGCCTCTCTCCTAGTCGAAGCCTTGAGAATGTCAAGTATGTTAGAAAAATCAGTCTAGAAGATCTTTTCCTGTACAAACTCTATGAAAATTAATGAAAATTAGTTAGACAACATATGCTATTTGGTATAGGATCGGTTGCAAAAGATGAGAGAAAGGATTTTTTATGAAGGGGTCTCCCCGAGCTCTTGGTTTCATTTGAACTTCTATTATTCTATTCCAATGTTCAGGCCTCGAATCCTTTCTTTTTTTTGAAAGACTTGCTATAATCTCTGAACTGTTTCCAAAAATAACATACCACAATGCCAAATCCGATCAAGATTAAAGATGCGCAAATCAAGAACAAAGCAAAAACAAATATCCCTTGGAGCCTGAAATTAATACTATATGTACTTTGCCATAGTGTGATCAAGAAGCCGACTATGATGAGACTTATACCTGCCCAAAGGGATTTGGCCCGATTCTGATACAACAAATGCTAACCTGGATGTTTGTGTATTAATTCCTAACATTTTATTATTACAGCCAAGCAGCCGCATTGTTTTGAACAATTACCGACCCACATGTGTCTATTTGATCTAACTGTTGGTGGAATCAAATGACACTTTAACCTAACGGCTCGTGCTCCTTTCGCAGATGATCTCGGTTATAATCTGTGAAGAAGCTTTTGAGCTTAAAATAAGACGAGTATCAGACGCCGGATGACGTTCAGGGATTCTACCTAAGCTCCAACGACCAAAGGTGACCCATTTTCAGAATTAGAATTAGAATTCAAAACAGAAACAAGGCTACAAATACAACATGACCTAATTTGAGACTATTTGACAAACCAGGGCTCTTGGGATTACTAATTTTGATTGCAGTCCTTTACGTTCGATACCAGACCAGGGATTATCTTGATTAATTGCGATTATATATTTTATTTAGCTGGTTAGTCAACCGCCATCTACTAGATTTAATAACTCTCGCTCAAACAAGGTACCAAATGGAAAGACGAGTAACTAAACGAAGTTTGCACGAGCAAATCAGATCGCGTGATTCGATATTAGTAATGCCAGGCGTTTATGATGCTCTTAGTGCTAGAGTTGCAGAGCATATAGGATTTGATGCGATTTTCCAAACAGGATATGGTTCTGCAGCCGCTTTGCTTGGTATGCCTGACTTTGGGTTCTTGAATGCTGGAGAGACGGTAGACAATGCACGAAGAATAATCAGAGCCGTTAATCTTCCAGTTATAGTTGATGCTGACACTGGTTATGGGAGTCCTCTTAGTGTTTGGCGGTTGGTAAGGGATTTGGAGGATTTGGGTGCTGCAGGAATATTTTTAGAAGACCAAGTCTGGCCCAAAAGATGTGGACATATGCAAGGCAAGAGTGTAATCCCCACTAACGATTACTTGTTAAAGTTGAAAGCTGCTACAGAGGCACGTAAGACTAGGGATTTTATCATCGTGGCCAGAACAGACGCAAGGGCAAGCGAAGGACTTGATGAAGCAATTGATAGAGGCAAAACCTATTTCAACGCTGGTGCAGATGCAGTCTTTATTGAGGCCCCGACCTCAGTTGAGGAATTATCTAAGGTTGCAGACGAGGTTGACGCTCCTTTAGTAGCTAATATGATTGAAGAGGGAGTAACACCAACGTTAAATGCAATGCAGTTGTTTGATATGGGATACAGAATTGCCCTGTTTCCACTTTCTGCCTTGTTTGCAGCTACATTTGCCATAAAGAATGTTCTCTCAGAGTTAAAGCAGACAGGTTCGACACAAAATGGGCGAAAACAAATGGTGACCTTCGGTGAATTTAACAATTTGGTTGATTTGCAGCGTTACATGGAATTGGAAAAAAGATATGCATGATTTAGCCATTCAGGAAATACTTGCTAATTCTGACAATTTGAGTATCAAAGTGTAGATTCATAAAGTGGCGGGCTATGCAGTAGAATGACCCCTGACTTCTATGAGGTAAATTGAAGATTGAAGGACAGAAGTTTCATAACATTTAAGTTATTTATAACATGATGATATTAGAAATTTGCTTAAAAATGCCGACCTTTCTGTCATAATTCCTACTTACAATGAACATGAGAATATCTTGGGTCTGGTCGAAGGAATAAAAGGAAAGTTGCCAAACGGCCTTTCTACAGAGATAGTTATTGTTGATGACAATTCTCCAGACGGCACAGGGCGGCTTATCTCCAGGTACGTGGAGGATCAGCTAGCGTTCAATTGCCCAGTTCCCAATACGTCCAAAGTTACCGGAGATTATGCGATCAATGATTCAAGGTCTACGGTAAAGCTGGTCAGAAGGGAGAGCAAGCACGGCCTTATCTCTGCTATACTGCAAGGAATAGAGTCTTCCTCAGGCAGATACATTCTAGTTATGGACGCGGATTTTTCTCATCCGCCAGAAACCGTTCCTCTTCTAGTGGGTGAACTGCTGCGCGATCCAGACTGCATAGTGATTGCCTCAAGATATATGACGGGCGGCTCAATAAGAGGTTGGCCTTACAGGAGGAAATTACTTAGCAGACTAGCAGCGAAGATTGCCATCCATGGCTTAAAGTTATGTAATGTAAGGGATCCTATCTCCGGATTTTTCGCTTTTCCAAGGCACATTATTGAGAATATCAGGTTCAATACATATGGCTACAAACTGCTTCTCGAAATTTTAGTGAAATCCAAAGGAGTCAGAATCAAGGAAGTACCGTACACGTTCACCGATCGAAAAGCAGGAAAAAGCAAGTTGGATAATCGTGTAGTTTCTGATTATCTTAATTCTGTCTGGTACCTTTATAGATATGGTCGACAATCAAAAAAAGAATCGAAGCAAACAACAGAAAAACGGAAATCAGTGTTGTTTCTATCAAAGGCAGGTAGATTTTATACAGTTGGAGCCACAGGCCTTCTGTTGAATTTTATAGTATCAACTCTTTTAGCAAGAGGTGCAATTTCCAACCTCTGGTATATAGAGGCTTCAACTGTAGGAATAATACTATCGATCACATCGAATTTTTTTCTGAACAAGATCTGGACCTTCGAAGACCGAAAATTCTCGAGTGGCACCTTAGCTCAATATGTCTCTTTTGTCGGGCTCAGTACTGTTGGGGCAATGATTCAGTTATTACTACTATACATATTCGTTCAATCCGGTTTTGGATACGTATTCTCGCTACTAGCTGCAGTTGCAGTTGCTTCCATAAGCAATTTCCTCCTAAACAAGAAATGGACTTTCCATGAAAAAATCTGGGGTTAAGGCCCTAGATGGGAGGTACAATATATTATATGTAAAAGATATGCAGTTACACAGGTACGATAGGTCGCAGCCAGCATGTTAATAGCTTTTTCTAAAACTCCGCGCACTTTTAAAATGCAGGCTAACGGCTATGAATCAGAAAAGATTTTCAATTCCATTCAGATCTAGTTTATTAACAATTAACCTGACTCGTTTAAGGAGTATCGCAGACGATGGATTCATCGAAGTAAAAACTATCAAAATGTTTAATGGGATGAAGAGCCTTCAAGTTATGGATTATCTAAGATCAATATAAATTTAGTAATCGGTGATAGAAATCTATCCCTGAGTAAGAGAAAACGCTTAAGTATGTCAATTTTCTCCTTGTCATGATGTCTTATATTCCTCGTGAATATTGGCTCAAGCACGGTAGGACCTACAAGGATGACTTTCGGTATAACAAGCTTTTCGAATTGCAAGAAAGAGTTCTCATTGATTATATGAAACAAAACTCGACATCATTCTCGTCTGTACTGGAAATTGGATGTGGTTTTGGACGTATAACAAAGCTACTGCTGACTAACTTTGCAGGCATTTCAGAGTATCACGCCATAGATATTTCGCCAGAGCAAATCCAAAATGCCAGACAATTAATCGAAAAGGAGGTATTTAAGAATGGACTAAACCTGGATTTCGCGGTAGGAGACATTACGTCCTTGCAGGTACAAAAGAAATATGATTTAGTGATAGCTGCTGAGGTTCTTATGCACATTCTTCCAGAAGAGATTAGGGATGTAATGCATAAACTGGTAAAGTCATCCAACAAACATGTGCTCAACATTGATTGGTATGAAGAACAGAGGTCAAAAAAAGCCGCATCGCACAATTTCATTCACCCTTATGAAATAATTTATAGGGAATTCTCAGAGGTGAAGCATATTTCCAGAGTCCCAATATCGAAGAAGGGTTCGTGGTTAAGGTCCATTGACACAAAACAATCCCTGTTTCATGCGATAGTGAACAACTAGGCATACGACATTGGACTAAGAGTGCTCAAGACCGTGGTGACTCTTCAATTTGACTTTGGGATACTTCAACCAAGTTATTAATCGGAAATCCCAATTAGTAAGTGATGCTTCGTTCAATCTCAGATAAGAAAAACGCTGATCAGTCTTACGGGGATCATTTCTATTACCCCTTCCATACTATCTCAAATTTGCGCAGTCATTAATAAATGACTGGACTATTGACAGCACTGATAAGCCTTAATTATCTTTTTTTCGTTCTTTTCCCAGACAAGGTTTTGTTGAGCGAATCCAAGCAACTTGATGCGTTTAGAATAAAGCTCTTCTGGATTCTTTTGAAAAAACTCCAATTCCGAAATGAGAGACGAATAATCTTCAAAAGTGGCGCAATTTCCCTTCAACGTTTCAGCAACCGCTTTAAACGAATCAGTACACATGACAAATAGTCCAGCATGAGCATATTCATATGTCTTGTTGGGGTTTACGAAAGCGTGAGACCAGTGCCGCTTCCACGGCAGCAGTCCGATCGAATGCTTACTCATTTCAGAATACATGTGATTTCTATTGAGGTAGCCTGTGTATTTGACATTCTTAGATGAGGGGCCACTCCAACCGATAACAGTGAGACAACCTATGTTGTGATCATTTTCGAATAAATCAGTGAGGCCGTCTATGTTCCTGTTTGGATACTTTTCTTTGTTCCATCCGTCTCCGCCTGCATAGGTACATGAGATGATTGGATGCAGAGTCGGCTTTGTTAATCCGCCGACTTCTGAGCGAAGAGGGAAGTTCGGAATGACAAAAATCTCTTCACTTTTACTAATTTTCCTCAATTCCTCAGCGATTGGATCGGAGACTGTAATAGTTGGGCGAAGAGAGACAATTTCTTTCTCCCATTTACTCCAAAGGTGTACTAAGTGATTGTTTATGATGGATCGTTTAAAACTCTGAACTTTCTTTAGCAAGGGCAGATTTTTTTCTGAATCTAAAGGGGGTGAATTGCTCACAATTTCATTAAGCAGCCTCGCATGGCTCGACCAGTACTCGTGATCGTCATAGACAAAAGGAATATTGAATTCGGAAATCATCTTTGCAGAAAAAATGTTATGAGCATGCACAATATCAGGCCTTGCATCTTTAATAATAGAGGCAACCTGCTTCTTGACATATCCCCAATAGACAGGTATCCCGTATCGAGCTTTTGCGGTCCAAATTATCCCGTAGAGTTTTGAAAATACTGTGTTAGCATAATTTCCAGGTAATTTACCGGCGAACATGACCTCATGCCCATATTTAACGGCGGTTAGTGCAGCCTTCTCAACTCTCCAGTCAGGCAATGACTCATGCGATAAGTGTAAAATTCTCAAGCGTCTAAACTGTTCTTTGTGGCAGGAATAATTATAATTATCCGTCGAAAATCATGTGCTTACGACATCGCTCGGGTATTGTTGCTATCATCGACTTTGAGAAATAACCACAAAAAAGGAGTAGTACTTCATAAAATGGTTTTACTGTTTGACCAGCCTTTGGGACCCTGTTTTCAAATGCTAGCCGTTATCGTACACTATTTCTCAGAATATTTATAGAAATGTATAGTAGCATCATATCAGGTAATTTCACCTTGCATGAAACTCGCATCTGTAGTAGGAGCTAGGCCAAATTTTGTCAAATTAGGAGCAGTGGACTCTACAATTAGATCCTTTTCTGAACATATCATTATCCACACAGGCCAACATTATGATTATAGACTATCAGAAATTTTCTTCAAAGAACTTGATATACCTAAACCAGATTTCAACTTGGAAGTTGGATCGGGACCACCAGGTGTTCAAATCGGAAACATACTCAAGAAGCTTCAACCCATATTTAGTAAAGATAACAAATTTGACGCTGTTCTCGTTTATGGAGACACTAATTCGACTTTTGCCGGTGCACTTTGTGCTGCAAAGTCAGGATTCATGGTTGCTCACATTGAAGCTGGGCTTAGGAGCTTTGACAGGAGAATGCCTGAGGAAACGAATAGGATATTAGCTGATCATCTAAGCGATTATTTATTTTGCCCTACAATGGCAGCGTTGAACAATTTAAGAAGAGAACATGTGAGCGGTAGAATAGTCCGTACCGGGGACTTGTCAGTAGATATAGTTAGAAATGTAGCGAAAAAACTGGTACCCAGCTCCACAATTCTCGATTCTTTAGAATTAAACGATCTAAAAGGTCAATATGTTCTTATGACTGTTCATAGGGCGGAAAACACCAGTTCCCTAGAAAGCATGGAGTCGATTATTCATGCTTGTGAGATTCTTTCAAATAGGGAAGGCTTAAAGATAGTGTTTCCTATACATCCGAGAACTTCAAATTTTCTAAAGCGCGTTAAATTATTTGCTAGACTTCGTCAATGCAAAAACGTTAAAATCGTAAAACCTGTAGGCTATATCGATTTTATCGCTTTGTTGCTTCAATCCAAGAAGGTAGTAACTGATTCCGGAGGCCTTCAGAAAGAGGCATATTTGTTAGGCATTCCCTGTGTGACACTGAGAGAAAACACTGAATGGGTCGAGACAATACAAGCAGGCGCCAATATACTCACAGGTACTCGTACTAGCCTGATCGTTAAGGCAGTTTCGGAATGGATGCCAAGACGGCCGACCTTTAACAGAAAAGCTATCTTCGGGAAAGGAGACACAGCCGATATGATCAAGTCTATTTTGACTAAGGAACTGTCTCGATAGGGGTAATCGCTAGCTAGTGTTACTAGTCCCATTAATTGCTTGAGACAATAGGTTCTCGGTCTAGTTTCTAATTAATCATTGTTCCAGTCATATCGCAGGCAGTAAA
>NZ_QURE01000097.1:8156-16396 GCF_009898475.1 Nitrososphaera sp. AFS
AGGATAAGATAGTCGCAGACGAAAATCATGTATCAGTCATGGATCATCAAAGTGGCACTCATCGATAGCATCCCATTACAACCTCTGCGACTGATTCCAAGGAATGATTTTTTCTTACGTACTCGATTCCCTCTCTTGAGAGCTGTTCTCTTACTTGACCATTTTCGAGCAATGCCTTTAGATCCTTTTCGAACGAGCCGGCTGTTGTTCTATAAACCGGGGGTTTGTACTTGTCATATAGCTCTTCTGAAATATACGCGATAATAGACTTACCTAAAGCCATTCCTTCGAGTTCGAACTTTCCAAACCAACCTATCTCAGGCATTATCTTTCCAATAACGATGTCAGAACTTGCTACCATTCTTAAAGCATCAATATGGGTTTGATTTAGAATATTTACGAGTACACACTTTCCTTCGTTCTGCAATCTAGAAAGTATTTTGCTGTACTGGTCAGATGCCTCATAATTCTTATAATAAGGATAATGAGCAACTCGCAGTACCCCATGATTTTGCACATTCTTTTTTTCGTATGAAATAAGGTTTGAAGTTATTGTGCTTATTTCATTTAAGTCGATTGGAGTAGGAAGCCACTTTCCTCTCGGAGCGTTCTTCAAAAGGTCTGGTGTGGAAACTAGACAAAAGTCTTCTTCGTGCCGCCCTCTAAGATCATTGCCGTGGTAGTGCTTTAAATAAATTTTATTTGCCATTCTTGTCTCTAAGCTTTTCTTGAGAGAGCCGTAAGGATAATGGTAATGCCACACATCATACATTTTCAAATTTTTGAATAACTTCCATCTGTCTAGCGGCGACCAATATCTGAGCCTGGTCCCTCCAAATTGATTGAATATAATCTGATTGAATACAAAGACGTTTACGTCATGTCCCTGTCTTCTTTGTTCTGCAGCCAGGTTGGTAGCGATACCTGATGGATTGTTAATGTGCGCTATTTTCATATGTTTTTCTCCTCTACTTTACAAGGTCAGACTATTATTCGATAACTTTTATTTTAGTCCATCATAAACATGCTAGTAGATATGGTACATTTGAGCAAGATAAATAGTAGTGAGAATTCCATTAAATCAGATCTATATAAGATAACCTATTCTGGTCTATCTAGTTAAGGTTAGAATTTAGTCGATACTATATGAGATCGATATGAAGGGGTTAAAGAGATGAAATAACAACTCAAAATCAAAACCTAGTCAGTATCGGTACCTCTTGGTGCATGTATGTCCCTCGGGAGTTATTGATGGACACTGCCCCAATAAAACCCTGTGAATCCTGGCTTATACCACTGACTTGTATTTGTTGTCTCGGGATCATATTAATAAATTTGTTCAGTTTGAACACTAAAGGTGGGCACCTATTTTGCGATTGTCACTTGTAGAAATTCTCAAGAAACAATTTCTAAAGCCCTGGATTCAATAAAAGGCCAAACAATTCCACCTGAGTACGTAGTCGTGGTTGACGACGGATCGACTGACAAGACAGCCGAGATCCTGGAAAATTTTCGGAAACGATGGCTAATTTTGTACATCATCAAGAACCCTGATCTTGGTTATGATATTAGCAGGGTAGTCCAGAATTGGAATAAGGCCCTCAAAAAAAGTAGGGAATTAGGTAAACCAGTTACTGACTACCATATGATTGCGACCGATGATACCGTATATTCCAGAGATTATGCTGAAAAGGTAATTTCGTATTTAGACTCTAACCCTTCAATCGCGATTGCATCTGGCAGCTACTCTAGACTTAAACATGTAATGCCCCACGGAGCGGGAAGATTTGTCAGAAGCTCTTTTTTCCAAAGAACGGCTTGGGGGGACTTGTACCCTGAGCAAATGGGGTATGAATCCGCTATATTGTACGAAGCAAAACGTTGCCACTATTCATCCAATTTGATACCGGATGCCAAGTTTGAACATCTTAGACCTCTAGGCAAAAGTCATAAATTTTACGAATTCGGGGCAAGTATGAGAACACTAGGGTATCATCCTCTATTTGCATTGGGGAGATTTTTTAAATATTTCATAACCGGCGAAATTACCGGCAGACTAGGAGCCGCTTATATGCTATATTACTATTTAACGTATACCCCAAAATCTGTGGGATATGATAGAATGTATGATCATAATATTCGAAAATCTATCAGGGAATATCAAGTTAAGAGAATCAAATCTGTAATAACTGTGCGCAGGAAAAATAAATAACTATGGAGAATGATCCTCAGTCCAGGTATTGAAAAAACTGAGAATCACCTAACCCACATTTGAGGAATTCTATGATTTTAGAAGCCTGACTACGCTAAGATTTATTGCTCTTAATTAGTTGGCCAGTCCAATGAGCGTTCCTTTTGAGATTCCCTTTTTGTATTAATAACCGGATATATCAGGCGAGTAATTTTAGCATTAGCTTATTACTTCGATTCTATGACAGGCTGCAAGGTTCGGGATTGAAGTTTGAAGAGGCCACTGCTAACAACCGTTTCACTGCCACTTGCAGCCGCGCAGGTCTGCTATTACTTTATTAGCCCTGTTGCACAAGAAAAATCATTCATTCCTTCGTATTTGCATCCATCGGCAATCTTTGTAACACATCTATCTTTGTAACAAAAAACATAATGCCTTTACTATCGATTTCTTCGTTATGTTCTAAAGGTTTCTGGCATTTACCTGCTCCGCAAATATTCTTCTGATACGTTAATATCTTAGCATCCAATTTTCGAGGCTCCAACAGTGTAGAATCCCTCGACCGATTTCTAGGGAAATGCCGCTAGGTATAATTAGAACAGAATAAAATTCAGTCATTCAAATCGCTACGTTAGGAGATTATCGATAGGAATAGGTCAAAAATAGAGGGAGAATAGCTAGCGCTTAAGAGCTCTTAACTTGTCCAGATTGACCATCGCAAACTTATGTTCTCACTGTCAATACAATATTTACTGATACAAAAGAAGAAATTACAGCAAGTGCTACGGCATAATGTTGAAGAGTTCAACTGTATTCAGCCTTATCAGAAATAAGAAATGGGTTAGAAGACGCTGGCTGGATTTTAGGAATGGGAACGGATTATATTTGATATTTTTTCTTGCACTTGCCCAGTTTGTAATAGTCCAATATAAGCTTCTCCTCGAACGGACTCCTCTTTTTCATTCAACCCCCTTGTGGCTATTCTCTGCAATTTTTGTGGGCACCTATGTGCCGTTAGCAGTAATAATTGGAGTTTGGCACAGGAGGACTCAATATAATGTTGAGAACCAGACCCATTTTGAGCGAAACCCGATAGGAGCTACTTTAAATCTTTTTTTAATCGATTTAATTGATGGAAAGATTACTGAGGATGAAAAGAAGCAAATGCGAAGATATCTCTTAGATATAATGAAACAGCCTGAAAGGCCACTTATAGGCGCAAATGATCTGCCGCAAGGTGTAAGTGATAAGAAAAATTAAAGCGTACGTTATGCTCTTAACGATGAGACGGAACCTCACGTCGTAATCTAGTCGGTTTTTGGTTATTCCCTACTGCCTGTGCTCAGCCTATTGGTATATTCAAAGCACACAAAATCCAGGAAACTTCTCTCGAAGGGCTTCTGTTTTAGTCCCTTCATCCTATCTCATTTTCTTGTATAGAGCTGACACTTCCATTCCATCTGAAGACCGATACCTCCGTGTAAGGCTAAACAGTACTTTATCATCCAACATATGTACGCTTAGAACCGATGATATGCGGCTGTGCCTCTTTATAGCATTCCAGGACGAAGTTTGACCGTTCTTCATTCACCTTACCAAAATTATCACCATGTATTTCTACAATTATCTTTCGTAAGTCTTTTAAGGTATTTGTTGCTCCCTTCAGTGCCAAGACTTCTGCACCTTCTACGTCAATTTTCATTACATCGACCTTTGATCCTGCTAAGATATTATCCAAGGTGTCACATTCTACTTGTAAGGTTTTTCCATTTGGTAGGTTACGCATAAATGTGTCAAATAGGCTATAAACTTCTGAACCTGCACGGATTCCATCAAAGGATCGTTCGTACAAATTAACAACACCTTCATGATCACTTACTGCCTTGTTAATTATTTTAACATTCGTAAACCCATTGCACTTGATATTTCTATCTAATGCCTTAAAATTTTCTGGATGAGCTTCTATTGCTACGACTTCTACTCCTATTTCTCTGTATTCCTTCGCAATATTCAAGGAGTACGATCCAATATTAGCCCCTACGTCGACGAATGTTTCATTCTCCTTAAGTACTAAATGTGGTCTAACATCTTCTTCTCTTGAAACAAAGAACATATAGAAATCGCGTGAACCTTTTCTTGGTATGGCCTTAACCCCCTGTATGGCATACGGTCTCTCAGGTAAAAAATCAATAGGAGTTAGCCCCGTTTTTTTTAAATATTCATCTCGTTTCTTCTTGCCCATTTTGAAACGTAACAATAGTCTAAAAAAAATGTATCGATACCTGGCATATCTTAGAAACATGGAAAGAGAATTCATTCAATTACCTCCATGTTTTGGCTTCCGAATCAAAAAACATTCAGACAAATCATAATCCTCATGTCATACAATCTTGAAATAAGCCAAGCAAAACCAGAAGCTTTTTTTAAACGATTTGTAAGCGTCATATAACGGAAGCTTCGATATACGACTAAGCGCTTGCCTTTTTGATACCATATTGTATTTCCGTGCAATACGACCTTCTTCAATCTGGATTTTTTTCGGCACATAAACTGGCACAATTCTTAAAATTATGCCAGTTCTCGTAATGGTTGAACTTTCGACTTTTGGATAATGGTCTGTCAAATAATTTTCTACCATTCCCCACTTCCTACCCTGTTTCTTGAAATTATAACTCAATGCAGAATCCTCTCCGAAGGGTAAATCTAACTCTAAATCGACAACTGGTTGTCTTCTAATTAGAAGCGGACCCGACGTATCATTAGGGATATCAAATTTATAATGATCGATCCTGGATCCCTCTACTGCATCATATAAGTGCGTATGACTATTCATATTTTCATACCACCCTTTTCTTATAACCATATCGGAATCGATGATAGCGACCCATTCCGTTTCTGCAATAGAGAAAGCATACTGAGTGAGTTGTCCTAGGTTCAGATCAGGTTTCAAATGAATGTCGACCTTTTCAAACGACGACGCAATTTCGATTGTTTTGTCGGTAGACCCATTGTCTACAAGTATTATTCTCCTTACTGGCACATCATCGATAACTGACTGTAAGCATTCCCTCAAAATTTCTTGGGAATTTTTCGTTCTTATTACTACATCTACTAAATTCTGTTCTAGTGTCATAAACGAAAATATAGGCGCATACTAAATAATTTTTCCAATATATATTATTACACAATTCAAGACTCTTATTAATAGAAAATTCGTAACCTATGACGGGAATGTTGCTTTTTGCAGTTCTCTCCACTACTGCAATACAGGTGCGTGCCTTCGGATTCGGCCTCGAACAACTACCACATAAAGTGGACACACGAACTTCTACCACAATGGTTAGTCTATCCCGTTTTATGCGTTATTCATTCTGGAGCACCGAGCACCTTTTGACACAAACTTTACATTATCGGTGAGGTGTGAAGTACGCAGCGCCTAGCCCTTGATGATATTCTCAATATTCAGGCACGCCAATATTAGTTTAAGGCCCTGTATCTGATTCAAAGCGAAGTGCAACAGACAAAATGATTCAGGACTTTCCTACAGCGCTCTGAATAGTGAACTATCTTATGTTAAATCTATTCCATGTAGCAACTTCGACGAGTTAAGGCAAAGTGAATTATCCATGATATATGGCTAAACAAGTTATATATCAGATAACAACAACATTATTGGATATTTAGCATGAAGGGTCTGTCTGTACCGAGACTCCTTAATATGAAAAGTCACAATTGGGCTAGAAGACGATGGTTGGACTTTAGAAATGGGCATACCATCTATTTAATTTTCCTCATGACATTCGCCAACTTCATAACCATACAGTACCAGCTTTTGCTTCAGAGGGTTCCAATCTTTCAAGAGCTCCATATCAATATTTGGATATTTGCTATCTTGTTTGTTGTAATTTACTTACCTCTAGGTATGATAATAGGATATTGGCATAGGAGAAATCAATTCGCTGTGGAGGCAGAGGCCTTGTTTAATCAGAATCAAATAGGCGCCACGATAAATCTTTTCCTGATAGATTTAATCGATGGTAAGGTGACAGAGGATGAAAAGGCACACATGCGAAGATACTTATTAAATATTATGAGAAACGCGCCAAGTCCATACCGCGGCTTGAACAAGGAAGATAACAGTTTGAAGAAAGATGGAACTCAGCAAGATAGCAGCTCAGAAATGGAAATTCCGAAAACTCGCTAAGATCTTCGAATTTCGGCGGTATGCGAATCCTGCATCTATGGGATCAAGCCGGCGTAGCATTTGTTCTAGCAAAATACCAGACTATGCAGGGACACAAATCGAATGCTATAATGGTTACAGAGTATGACAAATTCGGGATAGGCAAATTTTACAGAGAGTACATCATTAGCACTACCCTACAAGAATTCGTGCAGAAGAGTATAGACGAAGCTCGTTTTTCAGATATATTACATGTCCATAGTAGAAGCGATCTAGTACACGAATTTCGAAAAGTATTCGGCAACTCGAAGAAGATTATTGTTCATTATCACGGCACTGACATCCGGGGAATAAAGAACCAAAAGCTACCGCACAGATCGAGGCTATCTGACATGGCAGTGAGAAGCATTTTCACTTATCGGAGAATCAGGGATGCTGCTTTATTTAAAAAAAGAATTCATTCAAAAGCACAGGGGTTAGCTGATGCTGTTGTCGTGTCAACACCAGATCTAATGTCTATTGTTCCAAAGGCAGTTCATATCCCTAACCCTATCGATGTAGGACACTTTTCTCCTAACGGGCCTGCGAAAATAAACAAGGCCCTAACCATTGATACTGAGGCAATTGATATCAAACTTACACTCGACCGTTGTAAGAAAAATGGTATGAATTTTGATATCGACATTTATAATAGAATCCGGAATCCTGTAATGTATTCGGATATGCCTTCCTTTCTCAAGAGATACGGGTTGTATATCGACATCAGATATGTGGACGGAATTCTGTTAGAAAATCTGAGCAAAACCGCTTTAGAGGCACTGGCTTGTGGTCTTGACGTCATTGATTATCGTATGAAACGCATTCATGGATTGCCTTCAGAAAATGCTCCTGTTAATGTCATCGATCAACTGGATTCAATCTATTCAAATGTGATGGGTTAGGAAAGTTGGGCAATCAAGTTCAAATGCAAATCACCAACGAGGACAGTGAAAAATATCAGTCCAGAACTTAATATTAGATTAAACAGAATCTTTAGTTGTTCCACTAGGAACGCCTATCCAAAATACGCAACTTCTCCAGCATATCGAAAAGGAATTTCTCATCACCTGAACTGCACTGATTAATTGCATTTTGTAAGATAAGCGGAGCGTTATCATAGCAATTTGAATGTTTATACAATAACGTTTCAAGTTCGAGGAGTAGGTGCATTGTGTTTGAGGGCAACACAGAACGAAAAAGAAGTGTACTCCTAAACTTAGTTCTTAGATTAGAAAAGTCCAACGAATTCCGCTCATGAATTTCCTGTGGCAGATTAGTAACCGGCGCAAACTGGCCACTTGTAGAATCGCTAACGACTTTGTCCAATGGGTAGCTTTTTCCAGGATGAAAACTCGACATCCAATTTCGTTCATTACGCTTAAACCAGGAAGGATGACTTGGTAGATACTTGCCTGAACCTCTCCCGACTAAGTATTCCATTAGCGAAACGATTTCCGCTCTGCCGGAATGGATATTAAAATTGTGTCTCTTACCACTTGTTTTCCGTGTAAAATGCTCGGAACATTCGGCGCAGACATAACTTATTCGGCCCATGATTTAGATGATTATATGTGTACCCAACTATATCATTCTTCGTCAGTGCTACACAGTGTTGCTCTATATTATAACATACTACAAGAAAAATAAGTTTATAGCTCGATATGGATAGTTAAATTGTTTGACAGAATTAGCCACAGATGCTTTAAGGGGATTTGTCAAAGGTGAGGTATTCGATGATGAGTGGACACGGAAAATTAATTCAGTCGATGCAAGTCACTATTTGCTCTGTCCCTCTATTGTTTTACACCCTTTTGATGAATCCGACTT
>NZ_QURE01000098.1:0-9988 GCF_009898475.1 Nitrososphaera sp. AFS
CACTGAAATCTGGTAATGCAAGATCTAACAATATAACATCGAAATTGCCTTCTTTTATTGACTTCAATCCTTCTTTTCCATCACTTATAACGTCACATGCAATATCTTCTTGACTTTCAAGGCATAAACTAACCATATTTGCTATATCCTTGTTATCGTCTATCAACAACACTCTCATATTACGCACGTATCGCTTCCATCTCCGCTTGTTTTCCTTTTAGTGGTAGCATAAATTTTATTGCCGCGCCATCTCTATAAAACTTATCAAGCCAAATCTTCACAGCATGGGCGTCAATTATGCCACTACATATAACCAATCCAAGTCCACTACATGCATGTCTACGAGTGAGGCCATTTTCCCAAGATGTTAATTATTACTAAACCAAGCAAGCGAAGAATGACATTACTCAATTATTAAAATTCAGGAATGCCTTTACATATGCTTGTGCATTGAATTTGATATTGAAATTGCTGGATTCTATCAGATCTTTTTATTCCAAGCAACTCAAACAATTAATCAGAGGTTTTTTAGTCAGAGCCCAAGAAATATTTCGTCTTTGAAAGGACTTCCAGGAATAAAGCGAAAATCTCTAGGGTTCTAGGGTTCCTTATGCCCACCTTGGATTAAACCTTGGATTAAAGTCTTTATATTAAAATTCTTCCGGCTTTATAGTCAGGGTTCTTTCTTTCCATACACTTGTTATTCTATTGCAAGTGGAAAGAAGAATTACTTGGCAGCCTCATAAAGTCTCATAAAGTTGCCTTAAGAAACATCGTTATGATTTCTTCTGCGGCTTTGGATATTCAGGTATCAATCTAAAAGCACTTGCTTGAATATATCAAATATTTAAAGAAAGATTTTGGTAGGGGGTTAGCCAATACGATTTCCTATTCTGCACATACACTGTCTCCCGCTCCCTATCTAGATTCACTTCTCAATAGGTGATACTTTCACGGCCTATTAGAAATAGAATTTGTTTGTAGGAATTTGTGTGAGATTAAATTTAAGTACGATCTTTTGCCAAAGTCATTATGATAGCGGTAAAAAATATTGTAGAAGGTGTGAGGTCTATTATTATAATCAAGGTATATTCTGTCCTTGTTGCGGGATGGCATTAAGAAGGTCCCCAGCTGACAGAACAGGAAAGAAAGGTTGAGGCTATTAAGACATAAAAAAGAACAGACAGGTAATAATAATAATAATAATAATAATAATAATAATAATAATAATAATAATAAGACATCTACTTGATTGCTTTCCCAGGCTAAATATTTACGAGACATGTCGATAGTTCCAAGCTACATGGTGGTCGCTGACAAAAAGCGATTCTTATACAAGCTTATACCTAGTGTCTGTCCTGTGATCTATTTCCCACAAGGGCCCAGTTGTTTATTATCTACTGCATGTATATCATAATATGCAGCAGCACATATCACTACAGGCTACAACTATCCGGGTTTCTGATATCCATAATCTAAATGATTGTAGTCTGTCATTTACTTAACTATTAACTATCATGTTGTACATTTTCTGTCTGCACACCTTACATGTCAAGCAAACAGACTACGACTGGTTGGTTTGTGCTTCCCCGTAATTGTGGTCTGTTTGCTTGACTTTATTGCAAGGCTATGGGTGTAGTGGGTTCTAAGGTCATACATGGGCATACAGCAACAGCAGGGTGTTTATGTCCAACCGAAGAACTACAACTGGTCTATCATAACGTTAGCCGAGATTGTTGTAGTCTGTCAGTATATTGGCAGATATCTGTTTATCTTATATCTCCCTAATCTTCACTTTATCCTTATTAGAAAGCTTTTCATGATACCAATATGGATTATTCAAATTTATGCCAAACGGTGATGGATCTTGATCCAGGGATCCGGTATGTCGGTATCTGCGACGACAGCGGTGAAAATCTATATGGTGGGCAGCGAGATGGTGTAAAAGATTTGCTTACAAAAGAGGAAACAAGAGAAGCGAATATACAGACATGGGCTATATGGTCGGTACGTGGTCCGTTTACATCGAAAATTGGACGAGCAAAGTACACTGAAACAGAGTTTGAAAAAATTAAGCGAATTTCAATGCCCGTAGATGATAATTATCTACTGGTGGTAACAGCTGAAGTTAATGTAAATCACGATGACTTGATAAAAAAGATTCTTAATCTAACTCAATCGTAGCAAAACACAGTAAATAAAAGTATCGTTCTAATAACTAACCTTTTGTTAGTATGCATAATCAAGATTCCGTAGAGGACAAACATCAGAATGTTCATGGGATGGTCCTCTAGCTGTTATGTTCCCAGTATAATCGCCTGCAATTTCCAAGACATCATCAGAATCAGATATTTCTTTGAGCATTTTTAAGGTGAGTTTCTGATTTGTGACGAACAGCGTTCCATTCTCATAGACTCCAGGCACCATTCCTGTTCTCTCAAAGATGTATTTCTTTGCTGCCTCAGGATTTACTCCTCTCTTTGTAAAGACCTCAACCATATAGATTGGAGCAGCATCAGGATTCTTTTGCAATCTTCTCAGCAAATCATGAATCAAAGATGGATCTGATTTTGGAAAATAAGCGTGGTATAGTGTTTCTAATCCTGCATAAACCCTCTTGATTTCCTTAATTTGATTTTCTGATTCTGACATTATTAATCACTCACACATCCAGACCAAAAATAGGTCATGATAGAACGTTGCCAACTTTTTCCCCACTCGTATAACAAAACCCTTCCTTAAAAGATTTCAGATAATTAATTGCAGTTGAGACCAAAGCGTCGAATTCTTTCGATACACGTTGTTCTAATGAAGAGACAACAAAAGTTTAGCATACATCTATGATACTGTGAAGGCATATAGTTAAACACACGTAATTAAAACACATCTAGGGAAAGGCAGTGTAGGCTGTGAAGGCGTTACCAGGTATTAAAATGGTCGTTAAGCCAAATGTCGAATACTGGTTAATGAAAACAGAACTAATTTCCGTTCAATTCTCGCTTATTTAGTGAGGTTTCCCCATTTTCAGTCCATATTCTATGAGGGAAAATTCTCTATACTCTTCACTGCTTTCACTGCATTCACTATGACGTTACTAAGATATATTTTCCTTCTACCATAGTGAACTATCCCTTTTATACTCTGAAACATAAGGTCAAAAATTAGAGGTTATTAGACCTAAGACGTCGCCTGAAGTATATTTGCCTGTTATAATATAAAGGCTGAACATGTTTACATGTTCTCATCTTAACTGCTTTTACCTATTAACTGTAATAATTTTGATAACTTAAAGGGCTTCAATAATGTCTTGATATTACTACTGATGTTAATACTTATTGAGTTAATAATGTCCGAAGGTAGAGTAGTAGTAAAGATAAGTATCTGATCTGGTCTTTTATTAATAATCTGTTTGGCTAGCTCAATGAATGAAATATCTCTAAGGTGCGAATCTAAAATAACAATTAGATTAGGCAATTGATTAATATTTGTTATCCTATCAAACTCCTCAATACATTTACTTCCACTATCTGTTACTAATATGTTCTTGAAGCCCCTGGACCGTAGCCACATGCTGTAGACAGAGCGAAGCTCGGGGTTTGGTTCAGCAATGAGAATGTGTGTTTGAGACTTCATTTGAGAACTGGTTGACTCTGTAGCCCGTAGTGGCTGTGGTTCTACTATAAGTTTGTTTAATGTGGATGAAGTCATTATCGTGTGACCTGCCATATCTATAGTAATGCTATGGTTATCTAAGATCTTGTACTTGTGTTGATCAAATGGATGTTTATGTAATAATAAATCCAGATGCGGACATACGATAGTGACATGATGTTGTTTTTGTTGTTGTCGCCCTTGATTCTTATCATAGCGTATCCACTCTATATACGCATGATGCCACCAGCTTTCTACTAACTGGGATTGATCAAAATATTGGTTCTGAAACAGATTATCAGCGCAATCAGCAACGATAGTTACAGATTTATTATTATTTCTAAGTTCTAGCTCTTCCTGTATTTGTTTTTTAAGATTCTCAAATGGTGTCAGGTCTCCCTTTAATGCAGAATCATAGAATGGTTTTAGATTTACAATTAACAAATTTCTTTTGTATATATTCTCTTTGAAATCAACAATTTTAGATGAAATATTGGATAAGTGTAGCTGGTCATAGGCTTCAACAGAAGCATAGATGCAAAGCTGATTTTCGTTTAATCCTTTGTTAATGTAGTCTAGTGCGGCCTTATCACGTTCTAAAATGCTTTTATAAAGAAGCAAAGCATGTTTGCCACGGGAGGATGAATGGATATCGATCGACAACTACAGCTTACACCTCATAAGTATAGAGTAATGTTAATAAATATTCTATTTGATTTGTAGTGGACTAAGCATTAATAGGTTCAATTGGCCAAGGTTTGATTCTCGCGTTTTTACAGCTGCAGTAAATTTTTCTTATTGCATTGTGCTTGATGTCTGTCTGTTCTCTATAACATGATTGGATGTTCAGCAAATATTTAATAACTAGATCAAACAAATCACGGCAATTCAACATTAGGAGTTAAGAATTTTGTCCAGCACAAGACATTTGCTACACAGCAGCTCCTCAATTATTTCTTTTTCACTAAGAGTAGGCTCATCTTTATGAAAATCTTTTACCTCAATTATTCTGAGAAAAAATATCGTTTCTGTTTTTTCTACATCCATAATATGTCTGTATCAAACACATTTTACACTAAATTTTAATAATAGCTATAAAACTAGACTCTATCCTCATCACTTCGTTAGCTGTGTCTTAAAGCATTAATGATCAGTCGAGCTGCATCTTGATCTATACCAAATTTGTCAGCTAAATCACTAATTTTCATAGCCATCAATTGTTCAATTGGCAAGTTATGGCTAGCCAGTTGCTCCTTTAATCCATCAGGTAAATCAAGATTATCAACGGGTTCTGCATTGGGCTTGACCTTTGTTTTATTTTTGATATACTTGTTTATTACGCTAACCAAGTCTTTGGATGATATTGGTTTTTGTATCAGCTCATCTATCTTAATTGAAGGTAATACCTCATTTAACTCTTGGTCATCAATATCAAAAGCTGTCATAACAAATACATTAACTTCTGGTTTTATTTCCTTGACTTTTTTTGTAAACTCATATCCATTCATCTCTGGCATTCTGATGTCAGATATTACTAGACCATATTGTCTAGAATTTATTTGAAAATCTTGTAATGCCTTTTGAGGATTTGTAAAACCAAATACATTAAATCCTTGCCTTTTTAGCAGTTGTTCATTTGTTTCTACAATATCTGATTCATCATCTACTAATAATACAGTGTTAGAATTACCAAAAGGTGAGAATTCCAATATAATTTGTAGTATTATAATCTAAGCTTCTATATAGGAATTTATTGAATATTCTAAATGATTCTAAAAATTGTGATTAGAATATAAATAATTTTTAAATGTAATATCCAGGAACTTGGTTAAACTATTCATTATTTAGCATATCATGCTAAAATGTATCATTTCTATTAGACATTTAGCCATCTCTTATTATTGTTTAATTTGCTTGTTTGTCAAAAATACTATTTCTATATATTGAATTATGTGCAGATATTTCTTAAGTTAATATCCAGACAACTATGAATAAACAATCATATTTTTGGACTGCAACATAACTTATATGATAATCTAAAACATCAAAGCTGTCCAGTAGATAATGGCGGTGTAAATTTACTGGAAATAAGGTAACTTTGAATATAGAGAGGAACAAGCAATTACACGAGTCTTTCTTAATTTTCAAAGGTGCTCGATACAAAACTTGCTTATTACGTTAATCATAATTACCATCAGTCAGTATACAGCGCTAGACATTAAATGCTTTACCATATGATCATTCCTCAATAATGATAATAGAATATGCTAGTCACTAATGAGGATAAAAAGAAGAATAAAATCATTCATAACAACAAAGAGAGGCAATTGCTATGAATGAAGGAGGTGAAGGGTGTGAAGTCGTTACCAGGTATTAGGATGATTGTGTGGCCTACATATAGACTTCTGACTAAATTAAAAACTATCCATTTCCGGTTTTTTTGTTATCTAATAGTAACAAACTATACTATTATGGAGTACGAGAGCAGATGTTCCGTAAAACTACAGCAACAAACCAATTATTCTAAATCCAATTCTTCTCTTACTTTCTTTACCAAATCATCTATATCGACGGGTTTTGGAATAAAGCACTTTATATTCCCTAGGAGCTGGGACGGTGGCTCCCTCAAGCCCTCTTTATATATCTCAGATCCTGTCAGAAAACATACTTTTATCTTCTCATCTATTTTCCTTATCTCTTTACACAATTGGTATCCATCCATTTTAGGCATATTGATGTCAAGTATAGACAGAGCATAGAAATTAGGCTTGAAATTTGAGAGTGCAGATATAGGATCATTAAAAGCATCAACATTGAATCCTCCATCTTCCAAGCCCATGCTCAAAACTGATATGCTATCAGGTTCGTTGTCGACGAGAAATATTGTTGCAATATTCTTTTTGTTATTCAATTTTATCATTCCGTTATACTCTTAGTAGTAATTTGCTTATTGATTAGATGATGAATTCAATTCCTCATTTATTCGTATTACTAAATCGTCTATATCGACGGGTTTTGGAATAAAGCACTTTACGTCTTCTTCCTTATGTTCTGACGATGCTGTTAAGGAAGGTTGAAATTTATTTTTCAGCTCTTAAATGCTGTGACAAAGCACACCTTAACATTGTGATCTATCTTCCTTATTTCTCTGTATAACTCAAAGCCGTTCATATTTGGCATCTTGTAGTCAAGAAGAGCAAGATCATATAGACCACTTTTGAAATTTGATAATGCTTGTATAGGATCGTTGAATGTATCAACTTTGAAATCATTATCCTCAAGGCCCAGAGCAAAAATCAATGTGATATCAGGTTCATCATCTACTACCAATATTCTATTTTTGTTGTTCTTACTGTTACCGTTATCGCTTCTGTTGTTGCTGTTGTTCGTCTTCTGTCTATCTCCTAGTTTTGCTTCCGCTTGTCTTGTTCAGCCTCCTTACAAGGTATACTAAATGTAAAGGTAGCTCCTGTTATCAGTCCATCAGGCCCGTAGTTGTTTTCGGCCCATATCTTGCCCCCATGAGCTTCCACAATGCTTTTAGAGATAAACAGACCCAAGCCAGTACCTATTTCAGATTTAGCAGCAAATTTAGAAAACAATCTTGGAAATATCTCCGGATCTAAACCTTGACCCGTATCCTTTACACTAACCAAAGCCTTACTATCTCTCACTTCTTCAGTAACTTTTATGGTACCATTCTTGGTAAACTTAATAGCGTTATTTAATAGATTAGAAATAACCTGAGTTAAGCGGTTCCTATCTGCTTTTACTTCTATAGTCTGATCTTGTTCCTGCAATAACTTGATATCCTTGTTGCTTTTTTCAATTTCATTTTTGCAATCTTCAATAATATCTGATATCAATTTGCTGAGATTTACTCTTTCCACTTTCAGTTTTAGTAATTGAGTTTCAATCCTTGTAACATCTAGTATATCACTGGTCAGCCTTTGAAGCCTATTTGCATTTCTAGCTATTGCCTCAATCATTCCATCTCTTTTATCGGGGTGTCGCTGTATTAATTTGGAATACCCTAGTATAGCTTGAGTAGGAGTCTTCATTTCATGACTTGCGATATTAATAAACTCTTGCTGCATTTTATCATGGATTTTTAATCGCTCATTAGCACCAGCCAGCGAATCATTTGCTGCCTTTAGTTCCAGAGTTCTTGTATTAACTACATTCTCCAATCTCTTATTCCATGAGAAGACCAAGAAGGCTATAACAACTGCTACTGTTCCTATTACTGCTATTATTAAAATAGTAAAATATCTTTGTTGATCAATCAAAGCACTCACGTCGGTAGCAAGGTTCTGCTGTGCACTGATATAGAGTGTGAGAAAATAGTGGCCGTTAACTAACACTGGATCATATGATATAGTGCTCATTTTCCCATTGACAAGGATATCTTCTGAACCAGAAGAGCCTTGTAATGATGTTTTTATTAGATCATTTAATAAGATCATAGATTGGGTTGGGCGTAGAAGAGTAGAAAGAGCAGACTGGAATTTCTTCCCAAAGACATTTTCACCTACATATTGTTGAGGATTTGTATAAAGAATTAAGCCATTTCTGTCCAGCAATCCTATAGTACTATTAAACTGAGGGAATAATTGATTTCTTAGGAGGTTACCCAAGGTATAAGCATTAATTCCTGCAACAACTACGCCTTTGAATATTCCAGTGGTACCATTGACTATGGGATATGATATATACAGCCTTGGGACTTTATCATTTGAATCTATCAGGCTGCTATAATATACCGTGTGTGTATCCCTAGGCACAGTAAAATACGGTCTGTAACTTAAATCAGTTCCTCTATATTTGTGGTATGTAGATTGGTTCATGTTGCTGAGCCACACAATTTTTCCTTGGCTGTCAAGCCACATGTAAAAGTTAGTAAGTTCGCTAGTAGAATTCTGTCTAGAATTAAAGAGGACAAATGCTGACTTTTGATATTGATTATTCTGTATGAGAGGTGAGGGAGTAAGTGTTTGCAGGAGAGCGCTAACAGTTTGTAATTGTTTTGCTAATATTTGTGTAAGATCGTGTACCTCTATTTTTACATTTGATCTGACTTCCTGCGAAGCAATGTCAACTATTTTGTTAGAACTGACAATAGAATATTGATAGGAAAATATTGACAGCACTAATGCGATACCTACTATAACAGCTACTGTGACAATGTTAGTTCTAGGACTGTGCTCTTTATCTTGCATTATATGCACTTTCTTCCCTCTTCGATAAATGACCTCACTATATCAGTTTACCACACGATGGACAATAACATCCTTTACAAGTAATGCAATATGTAGAAAAAGGGTTGGTTCCTTCAAATCTTTTGGTGATAAGATCATGCTCATGTATCAATTTATTTTTTCAGATTGTACCATCATCTTATATACATCGTTTGCATCTTTTTTTATATTGTTAGATTTTGCATTTGCAGATTCATGCAAAATTTCTCTCACTATATTTTACAGCAATTATTTTGTATAAAGGTATTACTAGGTACATCTGTGCCACTATGCCCCACATTGTGGGACATAATGATTTCTTCCTATCCATTTATTTATTCAGATTGCAGTAATTTCTTTATTGCTTGAATCAAATCCTCTGTCTCAATTGATTTTCTTAGGAAGGAATCTTGCTTATATTACCCTAATCCCTGTTCTCTTCTAATTTCTTCGTGAAAATATTCAGTAGCTGTTAAGAAGCACATCTTGACCTTGCTATCAATCCTTATGATTTTTTGGTACAAAACAAATCCATCAGTTACAATATCCTAATATCTATATCACCAGGTCGTACAAACCTTTTCTAAAATATTTGTAAGCTAACACGGGATCATTATAGGATTCTGTTTTAAATCCATTTTGTTCTGATACTGATTGCAACTCAATGATTACATCTGACTCGTCATCTATTATCAAAATTCTTTTTTTGTTTCATATGATTACATCTGACTCGTCATCTATTATCAAAATTCTTTTTTTGTTTCATATCTCATGCCGACTTGGATGAACTATTGCGTGTGAATTCGGGACTATATGCTCGTTATCTAGAATCCCATTTATCAATTTCGCTATTACCAAAACGGTCGCTGGGTTTTGATATTCGTTTATACATCATCTGCAGAAATAAGGTCCTCTGATGCTATATTAACTAGTAAGAAATGCTATTGATTGCTCATTGAGAGTGAAAATAACTTATTACCCAATAGCAGCGAGTTTGGTATATCCTGTGAGAGTGACGAAGTGAACTAATCCTTATAGATATTACCTCCAGACATGATATCAGACTCTTTGCCTTACATTGTATCCCACATTGTGGTCGT
>NZ_QURE01000098.1:9995-10502 GCF_009898475.1 Nitrososphaera sp. AFS
TTACTACCATGTTTCCTTCTTCTTCATACCTGTATTCGCCAATAGATTACATTTCGCCATCAGTGAGCAATGTAATTATCCACTCTTATCGATTTTACATTATTTGCTTGCTTATTAACACTAATATGTTTATAGATTAGTATCAAAGCTGCAGTATGCTAGCTAAAATTCCTATTAAAGGACATAGTGAAACTACACATGAAACTGTCTTCCTCGAAGGCGATTTGCGTATTCCCCAAAATTCAGCAGGTTTAGTAGTTTTTGTCCACAATCTGTCGCCGAAAGGCTGAATAAAGACGGCCTTGCCACACTGCTCTTTGACCTTCTAACAATGAGTGAAGAGAAAATTGATAACCAGACTAGACGACTGAGGTTTGACATTAACTTATTATCAATGCGACTTATTAGCACTTTAGATTGGATCATAAACAATCCAGACACACAGAACCTTAATGTAGGATTATTTGGCGCTAGTACAGGTGCTGCGGCAGCTTTGGTAGCTGCAGC
>NZ_QURE01000015.1 GCF_009898475.1 Nitrososphaera sp. AFS
TTGTATAAAATGTGTCCTGTTTCGATAATGTTAAAAATATTGACCAGTTGATTGGGCGCAGACTTGAAGTTCGTCTATTAAGTAATTGTAGTACCTTTATCTCAACAAACGACTATCATTATTTGCAATCAATTAAAATAAGAATTGCACATACTAGACTAATCAATCTATAGGTTAAACACCTGACCGGATTCACCTTAGCCTTTCTCTGAAGTTTTAAAAGAAATCGATTTGTATGCATCGTTATATAGCCAATCTCTACCAAATCGGTATCTTGTTCAAACCCCACCTAAATCGAGTGGTCCTTTTCCTAATGATTTTCTAAGGTAACTTGGCTAAAATTGATAGATTCCAGAGAATGGATAACTGAAACGTCAAAAGGGACACTAGAACTATTTATCCATACTATAAACATCTGGCCTGATTCGCAGTTGAATTTCGCTACAAAGTTTTAAAAACAAAGGATGTGTATACGCGTAATGCAACCCAGATCTTTACGAGACAAATTTTTCTTTTTCAACTGCTAACTAAAATCAGTTGGGTTTCTTTCAAAAAAGATTTCCGAAAACAATTTGATCAAAAATGAGATAGAGAGATTTACCCAATATTTGAAATTTTACAATTAAACATTAATAATATTGTTTGACTAAAGGCAGAGGTATATGGATTATGAATAATTTAATAAATATATTTGTGTTTAAAACATTATATTAGTCCTTATCCCTGTTGAGTATTATTGTCGAAAAAGGACGAATTCTGTAGGCTAATAGCAGTACAGTCAAAAAACACAGCGGCAGAATACAATGCGAGATTAAGGCACTTTGAAGCTTTTTTAGCAAAAAAATATGGAATAAAAGACTTAGATATTTTTTTGGACTCTCTTAGAAAGAAAGCAGTTGATGTGTATGACGTGATGGGTGAATATCATATAGACATGAAACAAAGACAGAACTATTCAAATTCAAGTATTGTGGGAAAACTTACAATAGCTAAAAATTTTCTAGAGTTCAATGAAATTCAAATTTCTAAAACTATTTTTAAACTAAGAGTAAGAACTCCACGACAGTTACGTGTAGAAATTGAAGCACTTTCAAAAGATATGATAAGAAAGATAATAATTGCTTGTAATAATGATAAGCGTTTACAAACATACATTTTGCTTCTGGCGGCTACGGGAATGAGAGCACGGGAGGCTTTGTCTGTACGTCTAAAAGATATAGATTGGAGTAATCATAAAGTCATATTAAGAGCACAATATACAAAGACAAATAGACCACGTTATGTATATCTAACAAAAGAATGCGTAGAACACTTGAAAAATTGGAAAGAATATAGAGAAAGAGTAAGAAGAATAGTAACACGTGACGGCAAAAGAAAGATAGTCACAAGACCATTTCGCCCAGATGACCTATTTTTTTCAACAGGTAGGCGTGAAATATCGAATACCCCATACAATTTGTATGTAATACTAAATCATAATTTTGTTGAGTTATGTGACAAAAATGGCTTTGAAGCAAGAAATGAAGATAACAAACGTCGTAAGTTTACATTTCATAGCTTTAGACGTTTTGTTAAAAGTACTATATCCGACTTGGGACACCAGGACTATAGCGAGTGGTTTCTTGGCCATTCAGGGTCAACTTATTACCGCAAGACAGAAGCTGAAAAACTAGAGATATTCCATAAGGTCGAACCGTATCTTACTTATCTAGACTACTCCGAACTTGAAGCAAAAGGCGCAGATACAGAAACTAAGCTAGCACAAAGCAAGGAGGAAATTGAAGAGCTAAAACGGCAAATTTCTCAACTGAAAAATGGACAAGATCAACGTATCATAGATATCACAAGAGGAATAAGCCGGGAAATGCAAGAAGAGGTAGAACGGTATAACTCTGAATTCCTAGCCGACACAATATTGAGTATAGTCAATAAACAAACTGATAAACCAAAGACTACTGATGAGGCTGAATCAGAGAGGGCCGGTCTAATCAAGATGCTTCTAGATAGTATGCGAAGAAGTAGACAGAAGGTAGTCTAAAAGAGGCTAAAAAAATGATTAGTTTCAGATATCCACAAAAAGCAGTAAAAAAATGCCAGTTATGTGGAAAGAATTTTGAGAAGCCAACATGTAGTTTCTAGTTTTTCGAATCCTGTTGACAAAGTCGACACGGTTATGGAGGTAGAACAACAAGCAGAAAAAGAAGGTAAGACACTAAGCCAACCCATAGTGAGTTTGCTTGAGCAATACAATGAGTCAAAAAAAGTAGAAGGCCAAAAAGCTACTCCAATAGCACTGGCCCTAAGTAATTACGCCCCAACTATTAATGGTCAGACAAGCTTATTACTTTTTGCACACTTGAACGAAGAATGATATAGAAAAGTGATTAATACTGAGGATAGAAAGTTATTATCAATATATGAGGCTCATGGTCATACCATGAAATACTCAGCCCAGAAGAGGCTCAAAGACTTGGACATTATGGCTAGGATAGGGAGATGATAGTATGCCTAAAGTTCCAGTTGACATAGAGCTTCCAAGGTCAACTTATGATAAATTTATGACCTATTGTAAGGAAAACCGTTTAGACAGTGCATTAATGATGATGGAAATTGATAAACGTAAAGGATTGGAGGAGTCTGACAGGTCTCAAACTAAACATGACTTAGTTAAGTGGTTAAATTTCAAAGAGATCATAGACTGAAGAGGTAACGACAGCGGGCCATATGTGCTCTCGCTTAACACACATGGCCACCGGCTTAAGGTGTGTGGGAACGAAACAAGCAGACTACAACTGGCCATTGAGTAGAGAATTAGACCTGTCATAGTCTGCCACGATATGCGTTGTGCTTATTATAATATACATAAGTACATAATAAAGGAACCTAGTCAAAAACCGACATGTAGATCATTCATACATTCTATATGTTGTATACATGTTTTAATACTCGTCTGTCGTTAGATCCTTTACAGAAAAAATACGTTAGGCGCTGGCTTGAGTTGTGCTCACAGTCCCAAGTCATATCCAGGAGCGAGCTGGATATCTGTCACAGACTTGGACCCATTACCAGCGCCTTATTTTCTATTTACAGAACCATAGGATAAAGTTAATGTTGTAAGTGAGGCCGAACGAACGCAATTTAATAAAAACTTTAGTAGTGACCGGTAATGGACTAAAAATATGACAGAAAGACCTGCAATGCTCAAGAGGGCAATAGAACACTATATCAAGAAACTAAGGAGTTTGAAGGAGGATAAGGAGGACAAACAGGTTATGATAGACAGTGATATCTTTACGGGTGATTTGGAAGCAAATGCTACACTGGCTGGAAAAGCCTATGACAATTTCAAATATGAGTTTGAATATCGGGAAATACTCTGTTATGCGCTTCGTGTGTATGTAGATGACCTCGAAAAATCCAAAGAGGCTGTCAGAAGAAAATTACCAGATGTAAAATTGAGGTTTGAAAATATAGATAGGGAATTAAAAATTGCTTGGGATGCGCAGGGCGAAATCTGTCAAGGACATGGGTTAAACTTATCCCCCCAACGGATAGAACGAACGACGTAAGCCTGATTTCATTCATTTTTGATACTAAATTCGTTTTAGAAGTATGAGTTGTTAGGTCATGGTTTAAATAAAAGGCCAGTTGCAAAAAACTAATTATATTTTGGATGGCTTTATAGTAGCTACTCCGTACTGATTTAATACTATACAGCATCCTAAAATCAGAACATATTTATACGCACCAGTGTCACGCCACATGATGTATGACCAATAAGACTCAAAAGTTACCCAATGCAGAGCGCATAGTACGTAGGAATAAGATAGTGGAAATGAGAAAGACTATGAGCGTACGACAGATAACTAAGGAGACTGGCTGGCCCAAATGGACGATATTACGCGACTTAAGTGACTCCAAAAGGTACCCAAATAATGAGGATTTAGTCGACTACCAAGAACGCAGAGATAAGATATTGGAGCTTAATAATGCATACAAGACTCATACGGAAATAGCTACGACTCTTAAAATCAGTCCGGCTATTGTGTTATTTGAGTTATATCGTCTAAAGAGACAGGGTAAGAGAGTTATAAGAGGCAATGAAATAGCTGAATATAAAGCAAAACAAAGAGCAGCTATACCAGAGCCGGATAAATTAGTGAAATGTTCTTATTGTGACGGTACAGGAAGACGAAACGGCCAACAGACATGTAATATTTGCTTTGGGGATGGAAAGATTGATAGTTTCTATGGCAATATTGTCAAGGAAAACGTCGACTTACTCACTATTAAAACACGTCTAAAGGCCGCCAGATGGCTCATGAAATATTTATGTTTGGATGACTGGCAGCAGTTGGCGACATGGTATCTAAAATTTGATACGCTGGAGGAGAATAACAGATACTTCGAGAAAATAGTCGGAGCGGGGTTTGTTGGGGAGGAACTTGTTAAGGTAAAAAAGGTAGCAGTTAGATCCCAAACTAGAACGGTTTGGGAACTTCAACATATCTACGAGCTGAATGGTATAACTACATTACCTTGGCAACGTATCTATCAATACGCAAAGGTACCAGCGGACAAGGAGAAAAAACCGGAGTATGATAAGGCTTACACGGCAGAACAAATAAAAAAGTTGTATGATAACTCTAATTTGACCTACAAGGCAGTTATTTCATTTTATATGAGTGGTTGTAGAAGAGGCGCACTTTATCAAGTATTGAGTGCTGTAGACCGTATAAAATATCCAGAACGCGAGCGCTTTTTAAGGATAAAAGACTTGAAAGACCCGTTAGAGGATTTAGCCTACGAACAGCGACGAGACTTTTTATTAAAAATACCTGAATATGAAGAAAGTCCGATATATGAAATGAGAATATATTCTGAAGACCTAAGTAGGGATGGAGAGCCAGTTTACTATACATGTTGGTCAACCCCTGAATACCATAACCTCGTAAATCAGATGTTAGCAAAACGCCAAAGGGATGGCGAACTTGGTACAGAGCTAAAGGACCAGCCATTTGATATCAGAGTATGGCAGGAAAAATGTCCGGAGTCACCTGTTTTTAGAACTGAATATGATATAGACCATTATAAAATAACACATCCCGAAGAATTTCCTCTAACATACACGGGTATAAACGCATATCTTTCACGTCGACGACAAGACCACCTAGAACCTATGAAGAAAAGGGTTAAATTATTTAATGGTTTTCGGTCTTATGTAGAAACTGTTCTAGGTCATAATGTAACACCAAAATTAAGTGAGAGAGAGATTGCTTGGTTTATGGGCCGTGAGCTGCCAGCAATGGGAGAACATTATGATGCATGGGGGAAATTAGACCAGATTGTTAAATGGTGGGGTGCCCTAGAATGGCTGACCATTGATAAGGAAAAATATCTAGATAAGAAAATTAGACAGAAGGATAAAATTATTGAGGACAAGGAAATAGAAATACGAGAACGTAGAAGGGATCAATATCTTTGGGACTTGAAACATGAAGCAATGCAGGAACGGATGGATAAATTAGAGGGTGGATTAGAAAAACTACTTAGATACATGGGTGAAACCCCACCAGAAAGGACATTAACGAATAAAGAAGCTCCATCATTAACATCAGACGAGAAAATGGAAAAGCGGCTTGATAGACTAGAAGCAATGATTTCCAAAGTTATACCGGAAGAGGAGCGGCCTAAAGGAAAGATTGAGATTACTTCTCATGCATTAGAGGACAAAATCAAACATAATAATGACGGAACAACTGACCAAAAATGAGATTATTAGTAGTCTGTATGAGTTTTTGTCGGAAGTAAAATCCATCAAACAACAACTCAAAGACGACAAAGAAGAATTTCGTAGAACTCACAAAAGTTACTGACTGGCACCCTCTAATTATTTTATGACCAATAAGACAAAAAGAGGGCCCAATCAGCTATTATCAAATGCTCAAAAAGCCTAATTTTAGTTCTCGTATACCGAGATATACTCCTAACACCTATTGGAACAATTAGGTTCACTAACCAAACGCAGTAAATACACTACTGCCAAAATAACACCGGAAAACTTAGACCTTATTAAAAAGGTCGGACACAGCGGTATGACAATTAATGACTGTCTGAATGTATTATTAAAGAGCGCAAAGCGGGACATTAAAAATTGACGCTCCAATGCAGTCATTGTCTCACAGTTTACAGAGATGACCAAATTGAAAGTTTACACCAAAAATATTCTGACGGTAGAGGCGGCTTTATGAGGTCAGAGCAAAAGACTTGTCGCAACTGCGGATCAGGCCATCATAGTCTAAGGGAGGTTTCGTAATTGGCACAAATATTAGTTAAACAAGCATCGACTAAAGTACATCCGGCTCAAATACAATCAGTTTCAGTTGCCCTAGAGGCCATATCAAAACAGCTTGAACCGTTCATAAAAGACTATAATCAACGAATGAACTTCTCCGCTAATCTCATAAAGGCAGTACACAAACAGAATAAAAAGTTTAAAACGAGCTCTGCAACTGCAAGAAAAGCTCTCGTAAAACAGGCCTTACAAGTTTTGGGTGCGGATATTTGGAGAGGTGTTGAGGATACTAATACCAAAATGTCACCAGGCCCAGGCCCTTCTGTACCAGGAAATAATGTTGCGAAGGATAAACAGGTAGAGAAGTCGCTACCTGAAACGAGACTGTCAAAATGTCGAGAAAGAGTCTTGCAATTACTTGGGCCCGGAACAAGTGAAGACAGTATTTCTAGAATTTGCTCTATAGTGACAAATGGCGTTGATGATACGGATGGTACTGTTAATGCTAAAGTTAGACTTCCTCAGGAGGTTCGCTTATCAGCTGCTACAAAATACATACCAAAAATTGGCATAGAGAACGTCGGTAAGTGGAAACAGGCCTTAGTAGAAGCAAAGAATCAATCAAACCTGAAATCAGCTTCATCAGATAAACCAGCGTGGCTAATCTGCAAAGAACATTTGGAAAGTAGGTATTAGCTATGCGACAAGGTGACTTAGACGAGTTAGAAAAGGAGAAATTAATACAAAATACTCCAAGTGGTACAATTAACCATGAGGTTAGTTATCTCGAAGACCCTAATCTATATAGCGCTCATTTAGAGCAACAAAACAGAAAACTCGTACCAATTAATCCTTTTGAGAGTACTCGCAACCAACTCTTTGATGATCCGCAGCTTAATCCACCAAAGAAGACAATTGAAGGCCGTGATTCGGTAGATGCAATTTTTCCAGAGCTCTGGCGTAATAGCTTAGAAGAACGCGGGAAACGAATGAATGAGAACGGATTCCAGGCTAGACTTGAAAGGTTAGAACAATCAGTCTCAGAAATCAAATCCCTCCTGCAGGGATTGAAAAAATGACAGAAGAATGCACCTTATACGGCTTTAATGCGGAGGGGTTCTCGGATATTTATATTTCCGGTAATACCGTGGAAAAACGAAAGTCTAAGCTCACACCTGTAGAAATTGGTGACATAATACACAATTTTCAAAGCAGTTTGTCAAAAGCGGATAAGGCCGGAAGAGTACGCGGGCCTGATATGCGACGTCATAACAGTCAATGAGTATCTTTGATATGAGACAGTCGGCTATCCACGGTAGTCAATAAGGATAGTCGGCTTTTATTTTTGAAGTCTAAATGGGAATATCTGGCTTTATCCCACCTGCCATTTACAGAAAGCTCCTAGAGCTGGGCAATGATAACGAGCTTGCTATCAAAGAAATAGAAATGATATTAATTCGTGACGCGTTAATGCCCTTTGGCTTTAAGTGTAGTCATAAGAGAGTAGGGGTTTCAAATACCACAGCTAAACCTTTCTGTAAGGACTGCTACGCTAGGCTTGAACAGGTTAAGGGGCCAATACTTAAGGGTAAAGTCATTTTAGAGCCAGGAGTATACAACGAATTACCTACCTTCCTAGACGAGCTGAAGGCCAAGCAGAAGGAAGCAATCAAGGAGTTAGTTTAGTTTTAAAGAACATTTAAGCAAATGCTTAACTACTATTATATATTATATATTATATATTATATATAATAGAGCTTCGCACGTTTTAGGAAAAGGTTTAGTTTCAGGAGTTTTAGTATGAGCGGAGTGAGGCCGACGAAGGAGGCCGAACGAAGCGATATCTTATGCCTTGAATGCGGTGAGTACCTTCCTAATGATACTATCATAATCTTGCAGCATGAGGCCTATCACCGGATTCAAGAAGTTTACAAGTAAGGTAAGCCTGTCCTAAGTTGGTTAGAGGTTAAACGGTAGCTCTCACCATAACCAAAGTTAACCCTCTCAGCTACTAGTATATCTTCTTTGGTAGCCCAACCTATGATATAGCCACGCTTATTCGGGATATCTATGCCAACTAATACATAGTTATTAACCCTCATTGGTTTACCAACTGGAATTAACAAATATGGTGATCTCCAATAGGGACTACTTTTTACGTCAACATCGCGAAAGTCTATGCCACCATCACCATAAATTATCAAGTCTAAGTTAATCTCCTGACCGGTTTTAATGGCATAAACCATTTCTCCTAATAGGCCTATGAAGTGGCCTTTATCATTCCAATATCTTGAGCTTGCAAAACCTCTTTTTTGGTTATCTCTAAGCTCTGAAGCAGCTTCTAATACATTCCAGTATGGGCTCAAGTCAACCCACTCTTTTAACACAAACGGCGGCTAGGCCGGTCAACTTCGAGAGAACTACTTAGTTCACTTAATGCACTCCTACAACATTGTGTTTATGTCACAAGAAACGAAAACAGTTCGTCTTAGAAAGTCAACTGTAGACCTTTTAGCTAAACATGCGGTTTATGGTATGTCAATGGATGACGTAGTTTGTAGTTTGTTGAAAAACGCTTCCAAAAAGATATGAGTTGGATATTAGACGAGGCCTATTGCCTCTGTAGACACCATTTATTTGCACACTCTAGGCTCACTTACGACGGCACAGACACTAGGTGCTCATTTTGTGCTTGTGAGGCTTATGAACCAAACATCAAAAAGATATTGGCTGAGCTTGAGGCTTTGAAGATGATAGCTAGGAGAGTTAAAAAATGAACGACTGCAGGTGTCACTATTACGGCGATGACCATGTTACATTTTGCTGTGCTTATCACTTGTTGAAAATGGCTAGCGACTGAACTAAAATTGACACATATGACACGACAAATTGTTGAAAATGGCTAGCGACTGAACTAAAATTGACACATATGACACGACAAATTACAAGTTTGACACGTTCTCAGCAGGATATAGTGATAGAGTGGACACGCAAGCGTATACCATACCGCCAAATAGCAGACTATTTAGAAGTTGACAGGGGAGTAGTACAAAGGTATCAGCAGAAAATACAGCTGCCAAATGAGGCCACCGTAGATATAACCTCTAGCGTTAGTGGACTGGACAAGTTAAAGGGCCTATCATTCGAAGACTGGAATCAAGCTATAGGCCTACCAACTAAACCAGGTAGAGGCCCTTTACCAATTTACGACTATGAAATGACAATATTCAACGAGCTTATGAAGGTTGAAGGTAATCATAAAGACCGCCATTTGGCTTTGTTGGCAGCTCGAGGACTTGGAAAAACAGAACTGGCAACTAGGATAATTAGTTATCTTTGTACCAAAGATGACAGCCTAAAAGGCTCTGAGATGATGGTCATAACTGGCAACAGACAAAGCCTCTCCAATAACATCGTCAAAAGAATAAAAAATACCTTTCGTAACGGTGGTATATATCTCGAAGACAGCGCAGCTAGTTATGTAGACATTAACGGCGTTCACATTGAGGGCTATCCCGCAGCGGGACATACTGAAGCAGGTAGAGGTAAAGCCAACGTTTCATTCATATTCTTAGATGAAAGTAGTTGGTGGAATACTAACGAAACGCAAGGTATTCTCGATGTAATACTTGGATACTTTCACAAATCAAACCCCTATTGTTTGTTCACGAGTAGCCCTTCAGCTCCGAATGATCTGATGGATCAAATATTCAATGAACCAGAATCAGACACAGTATGGCGAAGGCTCAAAATGGATTACAAGTTTGGTTTCGGTAAGATATTTCTGCCTTCAGACATTGATAGAATCAAGAAGGTTTCGAATACATTCGCCAGAGAGCTTGAGCTTCGTTGGAGTCCTGTAACTGGTACGTTTCCTATTGAGTCAGTTGACTTTGCTTTTGATAATCAAATGGAAATAAACCCAACTTATTACGTAATGGCTTGCGACCCCGGATGGTCGCCAGCTCGCTTTGGTGTCACATTACTAGGCATAGACAGACGCAACGGCCTAAAGAAAGTCATAGTTAGCGACGAGTTTTCAGAAAGTGAAGATAACATGGTTGAGTTGATAATAAGTTTGTATAAACAATTTAATGTCAAAAACATATGGGTTGATGCAAGTGATAAAAGGTTCATTCGACGTTTAAAGGCCAACACAACAGATCAGGTTGAGTATGAAGCTCATATTGATTATCTCAAAAAAAGCAAGATATTGAATCAGTATAATCCGCTAAAGAATTTGATGGTTGTAGTTCCTCTATTATTCTCCAATGAATCAAGCAAGGAAATGCTCAGTTATGCTAGGTTGTGTCTTGAACAAAGGTTAGTATCAATACCTCAAGTTTGTACGACTCTTAGAAACGCATTATACAGTTGCCAAGACGTCGAGGGAAATATCCTAAAAGGCCCATTATCTCACGGTAAAGGCTCTGATGTACTTGATAGTTTTCGAATGGCCGTCTATGGAGCTGACAACTGATGCCAATAGTCGGAGTGACCGGCGACCAAAGCGAATATAAAAAATATCTACAAGACAGACACCGAATCAACCTTGACCTATGGGATATTCCTAGTGAAAGTGTTTGGTGCGCAGTATGTAATGTCAAATTAATACCAGGCTCAAAGGGCGACCTTCTTAAATGGAATAATATTAATCCGCAATATTGCGAAAGGCTAGAACGTGAGCTAACTGATAACCAGGTTTACCTATGGTGTAAGTCATGCTGCGACTACATGAAGGAACCTGCCTCTAAAGTGGAGCTCACGGGATGGCCTACTAAAATCAAAGGAGGGGCAGTTTATTGCTCGAAATGTATCAAAGACAACCTACCTAAGCCGTCGCTTTTGCCTCGAATGAAAGACGGCCGTTGGAAGTGGTATTGTCTCAACTGTAAATATACTGAAAAAATGGACCCAAGTTATCAAAAGCGAACTTATGAACAAAACTCATTTGTAGTTTCAAAAACCAGTAATAGAAAGTCTAACACGGATTTAGACAAGGATGACGAGGAAGACTTGCAACGTTTCTTAGGCATAGTTGCACCGGGAGCTCATAAGGTTGACCAAAGCTAAAGCAATAAAGATATCCGAGCACAAAAATGCGAATTTGGGAGAGTTTAGGCTGAATGTCTATGGCGGCCTTCAAACGGATTATGTCTATGTGAGAAAGACTAAATGAATGATATCGTAATAATTACAATCAGCAATTCAGTTGCGACAGCTTTTACTTACCTGAGTTTTAAGGTTACAAAAGCATCCTTCACATGTAGTGGTCAGCTGTGAAAAAACGGTGTTAATGTAATCGTTTAGAATCAACTCATACTGGGCCTGGAGGCTCTTGCACGTGGTATACTTCCCGTTTATCTTCTAGATCAGTCTTCTGTACGTTTGGTGGTAGTGTGTGCACCAAACGTCTAGTAGATTCCTCTATATTGGTATCATATTATCTCAACAATCTTCTTGACGCAAATTCTAATAATTCTCTGAGTGTACTCTACTAGTTATCATTGCTACATGTATTCCAATTCTAGCCTTGTACAACGTGTACATAAACATGGCAGCTTTTGCACTCCTGTCTAATGACTGTCTTTAGTTCTGCTATGATCCTTTTCTAGTCATCGTCTATGGACTTTAACTTCTCTACAGTTGACATCGTCTGAGACGTTTAACAATCATCTTGGCTTGAGTGGTGCTACAAGGCGTATTAGTATACTGTGTATGCTATTATGTGACTAGTGTGATAAGGCTTATATTGGGCGTTGTAAAATAGTAAATTTAATGATTATAGAAAGGCAACGATTTGGTCGTGGCTTGATCGGAGAAATTTCGAAGTACGTCTACAAAAATCCAATAGTAGTTTACAGAGAGGGTCCCAGTAACGGACTGGATGCATGTGATCCTTATCGGGAAAAGGAAGTTGCTCGTATTGAAATTTGCACTGATTACGAAGGTGATATCGTGATAGAAGATTGGGGAACCGGAATTGAAAACCTTCAGGAATTCCTGACCATAGCTGAAGGTCAAAAGAGAGTTAGAGAAGAAATTTCATCATACGAAAAGGTGAGTGATAGAATCATAGGTCAAAAGGGAATGGGCAAAATGAGCTTTCTCAGTATGTCTTCAATCAATAGGGTTGAATTTTTCAGCAACAACGAGAAAGTTGGATTACATATTATCTTAACGGATGACCCTAACGATGTCAAAATTGATCATATGAATAGTCAAGTGGCGTTGCCACATCGTGGACTCAAAGTAGTTATAAAACGAGCTAAAAAAATAGTGCCAGAAAACAGAGTAAAGGAGTATTTATCCAAAACATTTGCTCTCAGAATAGCTGGAGGAGCAAAAATATTTGTGAATGGTACGAGAGTCATGGAGCCTGAGGGTTTTGATCCCGAAGGAAGCCCATTATTTCAATTGCGTGATAACACTTGGATATATGGGAAATTAAAAAAAGTTGAAAAACCGAAAACCGATAACATTGATATATTTGTTAAAAAAATCCATGTTTGTTACAAGGGCTTTGACTACAAAGTAGAAGGCTGGATAAATTGTGACAAATTGGAGCTTACAACTTCTAGAGATGAAATCTACGAGGGAAATGAAGTGTACGTAGATTTTATGACTAGACTAATGGGATATCTGGAGGGTTATTTTGATAAGAAAGCAGACAATATAGAAAAAGACGTAAAATCAGAAAAAAAGATCAGTGAATCATTTGTAAATGTAATAAAGGAAATTTCTGATCTCTTTCCAGAGCTGACCAAGCCATTTTTGTCTGGAAGTATTTCACACCAGGCAGGAATGGGGACGTTGTCTAATCTCAGTGGAGAACCCCAGGATCAATGTATTGAGCAGCGCGGGGTTTTAGATAAAGATGCAAACATGATTATTGCAAAACCTCTTGGTGATGGAAAAGGTCATAAACTCGGAAATGAAGAAAGTCACTGCCGAGTAACAAAAGGAACTAACGGAAATAAAATTCTAGCGCCACCTAATCTTCTATCTCATGGAAAAGGAGTAATACCAGAACCAACTGTAATTCCATTAAAAGCGGGAGATAAACCCGTGGTTTACCTTTCTGCTCCAAATCGACTTGTTATTAATTTAGATAGGCCAGCATCAAATATCCTACTAAGAGCTAGTCCAAGGGACCCAAATATAAAACACAGAGTGATGCCTTTGTTAGTAAGAGCAGGTTTAGATGCCTTCCCTGGAGCTTCAGAAATGTCAACGGATGAATATTTTAGACATTACGATCGGGTGTTAGATAATGTCTGTTGAAAATCAGTACTACCCATGTCTGGTTTGTGGGGCACTAGGAGTTGAAAAATACTCCGAAACACTCCCTGATGGGGCGGTCCTAATCAAAGTTATTCATGATAATGGACAATTCTGCGAATTTCAGGAATACAAATCGGTCGATTCTTTTTTACAGAGAAAAAAAAATAAAGTTAAGTCCAAGATAATTAGTCACTGTCCTGTTTGTGGAAAACCTGGAAGAATCAATAGTTATAGACCTGATAAGTCACGAAAAAATTTCAAATGGGCATTTTATGTGGACCACGAACGCGTTCAAGGTTATTGGGGAAAGAAAACCAAGATCAGGAAAATTAGGCGTTGCTACATGAAAACTGAAGATCAGGAAAATGCGAAGAAAGAATTAGGGATGACGCAATGATGTGATGTGTAACGGATGAAGAGCTGTTCGAAGATAATATTATGCCAAAATTACAGGCCGACTACAATTATGCTAAGCTCCACTAGCGTCTAATTATGAGTTTACTCTATATACTTAGAGCTCTAATAGCGCAATTTGGACTACAAGCCGTACTCCCCACACCTTGCTCGTCCTATGTCTGTTAACTCTACCTTCTGTTCATTATCCAAGAAATTAAAAGGCTCATTGTCTCTGTTTTCATTTCTGTATCCTCTTAGTTTAACTATCACGTTATGTAAATCATATCCTCCTAATACTGGTTCACATATCTCTTTTACAGTATACACATTTAGTTGCCGGCCTTCACTATCAGGTCTATAATTCCGATTCTCAGGTCGGTTATCTTCATTATCTCTCCTGCAAAGCTCTTTCATGAAACTTTGAATTATGACGTTCGTATGTAGTCCTGCGTTCGGGGAACCTTGTATCCTATTAAAATCGTCCATATGAAGCTGACAAGTCAACTTGAGGGAAGAGACTTTTAAAGGTTATAATAATATAAAATGCAGTTTAACGTCAGAGGGCTCCCAATAATTCTGTCAACTATACGACGGGTTTTGTCAGGACTCAATAAATACAGAAAGAAATAGGTTCTCATGGTACTTGAGACTAAACTAATCAACGTAATGTCCAACTTGCAAGGTTACTTCCATCCGCTGATGCAGTCTTTCTTAGGTTACTTCCATCCGCAGATGCAGTCTTTCTTTATTGGGTATAACCCGAAAGCTGAGTCCGTTTACCTCTTTTCTCAGATGTGTCCTAAATGCAGAGAAGAGTCTTAACTTATACATAGGAAGTTGCCGCCATAACCTTTATTAACAGAGTATATGACAGCCAAAGTCGTCTGGGAGACAAAATAATTTGGCCAAAAGTGGTGTTTCAAACATTATTAATATATTTTTTTATGAACTCAATGAAACTGTACAAGTTATACTGGATAATTCTAAATCACCTCAAACAGTTGCAGCAATACTAAGCAGCCTACCAATTAATTTTAACAAGTGGGGTAAAGAACTTTTCACTGATAGAACTTCTATAACTGCTGAACAAGAAAATGCACAATTAGAAGTTAGTCTTCTAGATGTAGCGTACTGGCCTGAAGGTAAGGCACTGTGTTTATTTTATGGGTCTACGCCTATCAGCAAGGCAGGTAAGATTGTACCTGCCTCTCCTGTTAATGTTGTTGGACACGTCATTTCGGACCAAACCAATGTCATAGACAAGGTTATGGATACAACTAAAGCGTTAGTAGAGAAGGCACAATAAATTATAGCAGAGTGACATTATGCAATAAAAATAGGAAAGAATTTTAGAAGTTGATCTCAATTTCAAAATATATTTCATGTTTCATGTTTCGTGTTTCATGTCTTCTGGAGAAATAAAACCGTGACACTTTTGACAGAAATACATCCCTCTATGTTTGGGATGTTTAATCAGAAAGGCAGTTTCAATCGATTATTTGGTTGGCAGGATTGTGCAGGAGTCAGATTAATAAGTAATCCAAAAAGATGATGTACTTACGTCCGTTATTACGTTGACAACCTGTTTACCAGAACATCAAGATGGCTCACCAAGTTCAGGGATGAAATCCATAAAAGAAGAAATAGGTGAATTAAAGGGCGCACTCTAAGATAGTCTGAATTAATATAAAGACGTGCCAGAAGACTTGCTATATGAAGCTCCTTCAGACCCAGAAATAAAAAAGAATTTCTTTTCTCCGCGCCCGAAAAAAAATCACTGAATTAATAAAGAAGCCGTGGCCTCAAAAATCGATATTTTATCGAAGATATTAAGTTTGTTGTAACGCTATTAACTTTCGACTATTGTCCTTGATTTCGTCGCCGCTTAGGAGTATTTGCTTTAAATCACTGTCCATAATTAAATTGTTAATAAAATTATTCCGATCTTCAGTGGCTAACCCATCATTGGAAGATTCAATGGCGTCAACTGCTTTAAGTTTCCAATAGTTTTGTTGTGCCTTGCCAACTAGAATATGTGCTTGATAAACTACTTTACCAAATGAGGTAAGGAAGAACTTTCCATTCCTTCTAGTTATAAGACCTGCGTTTGTCATTGCAGACATTCTTGAATAGTATTGCTTTCTTGTCAGTTTTAATCTACTAATTGCAATTGTAGCGCTACCGTTTGATAAGGCGATGGTGTTGAAAATGGTAAGTGCCTTGTCGTCAGAAATCGAACGCAATATGTCACAAATATTTAATTGTTCCATTTTTTGAAATTTCTCCAAATTCTGACCATGAATTCATATAAAACTATTAAGTCTCTCGTTTGGTAAACTCTTGGGAAAATTTAACAGAAATTGGGTACAATTATAACGTTTCCCCGAAGATTTCAGCACATATTTGGCACTGCAGACTAAAATAAGTTTCTGATACCTAGCAGTCCCAGATACCTCGCTGTAGTCCACTGACCCTCCCAAAGCCTAAAGGTTTGAAAGATAAAGATGATACAGACAGCATCAGAATTGAACCTTTTTCTGATAATGGATCCATGTACCCGTGACACTAGCACAACGTAGAAGCTTTGCATACTTATGTGGCGAGAGCAGGTTGGCCATTCGTACTAGGTACAGCATAAATACCAGCAGCCGGCTGGCCTGCTAGGTGCCAACCATACATAACAAATCTAACTGCAATACATTTGATTGGAGTGTTCCCAGTTAGGTTATAATATTGTATTCTATTTGATAGCATTGCTATTACTCATACTTTGTTGCAATCATTTTATAATATGCTGATAGGACTCGATATAATTCGTATTCTTGATATTTAATGAATTAGGAAGAAATACTTTGATAGATTATAGCAGCCCTGAATGAATAGATCAAACAAGTGTAAGATCAGCAGGAATATCCTGATCGATTTCTGTTTGTTGTCCTGAAACTGCCCTATCTAAGACTTCTTTGGCTGCCATCTTATGTAAATATTCGTTATTGTTTCCACACCTATAAGAATACGTACATCTAGGGCACCCACTTTCGACTTTACAAGGGCACTCACATAGTATTGCTAATGCTCTTTTCATTGTAACGTCAAACTTATCATATAAGGCTCTACTCGCACCATTCCCGCCAATACCTGAGTCATGAATAAAGATCAGACCAGAAGAACCAAGTGACACTCCCCCCATATCCTGAGAAGCTCCACCTGTTATCATACTGCTTCCTTCAATCAACACATGTTCTGATGCATGGTAACCACTCATTTCCACATAATTTTCATCATTAGCATCATTGAGAATGTCTATGGGTCTTGGTGCTCTGAATACAAATCCCTTAGTAATGAATTCGAATTCAATTGGTGTTGAGAATATGATCTTTTTTCCTTGCATAGTTTCCTGTCCTATTTCAATATTGGTATATCCCGTGACTTTTTTCTGGATTTTTAAAGAACAATACTTTACTTCAATTCCAAATGCTCTCTTTTGTTCATGTACCTCAATAATGCTAGGCCATTCCTCAACCAACGCTTTAGTATAATATGGGTAATCATCTGGAACAGATACAAGTTCTGCATAATATGGATATTCTTTATGTTGAGTATCATAATGCAATTTCCTTACTTGGTATCTTCTACCAGATAGAAAGTATATTGCATTTTCATGAAGTTCTTCGATTGCTTTTGGTAGTGCGCGTTCTCCTAATCGCACCTTACTAAAAAATATGTCTATAGTATTACCAATACCTCTGATACTATACTCATCAAGGATTTCATAGGCTTTCTTAAAATTAGGTACAAAAGACTTTTCGGTTTGGATTATCAGACCTCTAGCAACAAGAGCTTGGATAGTTTTACTCATGGCTACATCAGTTTCATATTCTGATTTGGAGATAGGCTTATCACAAACCATGGCAAGAATTTGGTATTCTTGTACGAAGGGATTTGAAGGGTCAGTATAGACCTGTTCCTGGTCTGCAAAGTAATCATCTGGATGTAAGCAATAATACTGACTAATTGGATCGTTTCCCAATGCCAAAAAGGCGTACCCTTCTTGACCTCGTCTTGCGGCTCTACCTAGTCTCTGTGTTAGCCTATTGATTGGTACAATGCCAGATATGACGGCATCTACATTACCTATGTCAATCCCTAGCTCTAAAGTTGGGGTAGCAGAAATTGTCATTAGCTTCCCGTACTTGAATGCTTGTTCTACTGTTCTCCGCACAGAAGGTAATAATCCTGCTCTATGAACTTTGTTTTTTATTCCTTGCCTAGATAGATAAAAAGATAATAGTTCGGAACCAAGGTGTGAATTATTGAACGCAATTGTTTTATGACCTTCTGCAGTAGTTTGCTTAACAAGGTCAATAACAAGCGACCTATTGGAACGCAAAGATGGAAAGAGCATTACGAAATTAACCTTTCCTCTTCTCCCCTCACCTCGGATAACTCTCATCTCCCTCCCAAATAGTGCTTTACAGAATTGACCGGCATTTGGTAATGTAGCAGAGGCAGCAATTATTTGTAACTGATTCGTACATAACCTTTCAAGCCGCCTTACAATATAGTGGATATTTGCTCCAAATATTCCAGTATATACATGAGCTTCATCTATGACCAAAAATTTAGAGGTTCTAAGTGCAAATGAAAATGTCGTTCTGTGCATGAGATGGTAATGAAGCACATCAAAATTTGTAATGATTATTTGGGGAGCTACTGATAATATCCTATTCTTCTCTTCCCGAGGTGTATCTCCATCAAATATATCTACACTTATCCCGAGACTCGCTGCGAGTGTCATTATTTTCGGAAGTTGATCTCTTGAAAGTGCTTTCGTAGGATACAAAAAAATTGCATGTATTTGACCTTTTATTGGTCTTGTTTGATTTGACTTCGAACATGAGGATTGCAAATATTCTGATATCTTTTGTAGTATTGGAATACAAAATGCCTCAGTTTTCCCTGATGCAGTCGGTGCTACAAGAACCACATCCTCTCCGAGCAGAATATTGTTAATCGATTCTTCTTGAAATTCATAAATATGCTTGATACCTTTCTTGCTTAATATTGAAACTAGCCTATCGTCGATAGAAAGTTTACTAACTGGACATCTTATTCCACTATTCGAATCCTGAATTAATCTGTATTCTACAACATAGTCTTGTTGAGAATGTAATATCTTTCTGAGTAACTTGTTATTTGATCCATAGTTATTTACTTCAAGCAATTTGTCAATTTCTTGTGGGGGTCTTAAAATTCTCTCCTGCTGCATTGTCACATTTAAATCATCACTGTTAGCTACATGTCCATTGTCATACAAGTCTAAAAATTCTAAATATGCAGAATCGTGACCATCTACATCAGCATACTTTGGTACCACTGCACAAATATTACATTCAGAACAGCTAAACAACATCCGCCCATCAAAAATTCTATTGACATTAATTGAATTGAAAATATTGCACCTAGGGCATCTATACCTAGATACGATTGATTTCATCCCCATTTGATTTCTTATTTTGTGATATACCCTATAAAACGCTACTATGCTTCATAGATTGCGTAATTACTAGAAACTATGAAACCAACTAACAATCGAGTTCCTTTAATTTAACCGATAAATTCTAAAGTGGGTCTTTCCTAATACTAACACGGATTGGATCAAATTATTAGTTCCCTTTTGGTTCCTTTAGAATCTTAAAGATACTTATATGACAAAGTAGTCGCATCCTAGTAATCCCCTGCAGCGTAAGATGGCGCTGAGTTAACCGATGAGTCAGCAGAACACCTGATCAAATCTGATCGAATAGTTTTGTGTCCAATATCCGACCCACTTCCGAAACGACTTCCACTATTTCCTGTAGTATGTTGGCTATTCGAAATGAGGGAATTGTTCCAGCTGTTTAGCAAACTCCGCTACTAACAAGTATAAAGTAAAAAACTGAATTATTCATCTGATGTTGGCGATGCTATTGATTTACTACCCTTCTTACCACCTATCTTCTTTGATGTTACTTCTTCGTCAATATCGTCTGCTCCTTTATCGTTTATCGTAAATTTAGTATCGGAATATGGATGATACGGTGAATCCATCATCTTTGCCAGCCTATTTTCTCCAGACTTTCTTAGGTATATCCTATAAGTCGAGGAGTGTGCTACTACATTACCGCCAGCTGCTTTTGTAGGGTCTCCAAAAAAGGTATCCGGAGATGATTGAACTTGGTTAGTAATGACTACTGCAACATTAAATATTTCTGCTAATCTTATAACCTTATGCAGCATGCCATTGAGCCTCTGTTGCCTATCGGCCAAGGTACCCCTTCCTGCAAATTCAGCTCTATGTAGAGAAATGATACCATCGATTATTACTAATTTCGCGTTAAAATCGTTAACATATTTACCTAGATCTTTGACTATTAATTCAAGATGGGAGCTGTTGTATACTTTGCATACTGCAATGCTCTTTAATATCTGTCTATGATCGAGTCCTCTGGACCTAGCTATCTGCTCCACTCTTTCAGGTCTAAAAGTTCCCTCTGTGTCTATGTAAATTACGCCACTATCCATTCCACCAGATTCGACAGGTTGCCTTGCTATTGCACATAATGTGTGGCAGATCTGTGATTTTCCAGAACCGAATTCTCCATAAAACTCAGTTACAGCTTGCGTTTCTATTCCCCCCAATAAGAGTTCATCTAAAGTGCGTGATCCTGTGGAACATCTAAGCATCGATCTTCTTTTTTCAAGGGCAACATCTGCAGTAACAAATTCCTTTTCTATAATACGAGAATCTCTCAAAAGCTTCTGAGCTGCCATTATAAATGCGGCAGCACTTTCCTTTGATGTGTTAATATCCACAGCCAACTCATCTGCGCTTGTTACAGCCAGATCCATTACCGAAACAATACCTGCTTCCTTTAACTTCTTTGCTGTAGTAGGGCCAATACCCTCAATGTCCTGAATTTCTAGATCTATGGCCTCAGTTGAGGCTTTAGGTATTGCATTAATATCGTCCTCTTTGGCAACATGAGGAGATTCTTTTGTAATACTGTCTACCATGCTTTCACTATGTAATATAATTGGTTATATTAATACTGAAAAGTACTTAGTAGGTGGGGAGGGAGGGGTAGTAGTTACAATTTGGATTTACTAAATTTTATTGCTTCAAATGTTTCTTTCCCTCGTCCTGATTTAAGTGTCCAGATCATCGAGTTCGGATGAATCATGCTCACCTTCTAATACTGATGTGTTAAGTTTCAGCCCTATGGATTTGTGTAGGTCAATTTCATGGTAATCGATCGGTCTAGAGTAAGCTTCCATTATCTGAATTATCAAGCATAATATTAATAGTCTAGATTTATTATTTGATAATCAATTATAATGATTGAGAATTGGGAAACGAAGTTAACCAATAAATCAGCGAAGATAAAAAGGCTCAGGTTGCTTATATTGCATATTATAGGTCGGTAGTACTTCGGTCTGGGATAATTAGAGGGAATGTCAGGTATGTTTGGATTGAGATGGTATAGAAAAACGGAAGTAAATCAAAACAAATAAAGAAAAAGTGCTAACGAAATTAAAGAAATAATGCCTTAGCACTTTGTTAAAAGGGTTAGATGATAGAAAGCGCAACGCGAAACTAAATCAATCTACTCATATTAACAAAGTTGTAGAAAGGATTTTTTGATCTCAGATATGCTGATGTTTAGTCCGTCTAGTTGGAATTGCCCTTTGGCTCACTTGATTCAATTGGCGCACATTAAGATTCGATGGTGTGGTGCCATGAGCGCAGGTTCCAACAAGTAAGAAAGGCCTAAACTCTCTTGGTTTGGGTTTTTTGAACCGATTTTATTTTTTAACTGTACATACATGTGGATATTCCTCTAATAATTTAGATCGATAGGTAGAGAGTAGTATGGATAAAATATGTAGAAAAACAACCGATTATAAAATTCTGACTCAGTCACACTATTATCGATATATTATTTGAAAATTCTTAAAGCTCTATTCTCTTTGTCACTCTGGGCGTATTATAATTACCGATGTCGTAACCCAATTCCCTAAGAAATTTCAAGGTCAACTTATAAACTATCTCGTCATGATGTGAGATCTCCAGAATTCTATTCCAAGAGATTTCACTGTATAGTGATATCTCTTCCGATAGAAAGGAGGACGCTTTTCTTGCTTCCACCTTACATTCTTCAAAGGTTTTTCCATTCTTGTATGCCTTGTTCCTTGGATCGCAAGTTGAGTGGTCATTCATTCAATTCATTAATAAATCAACTGCGGATATTTAACTTTACTAAAAACCGAATCATATTAATCACCTGAAAATTGCTTATTGGTTCCACTTTTAACATTACCAGCATGCAAAAAGTCTGGTTAATAGCTGACTCATCTGGATGAAGGCTTTATACACTTGTCTGATTAGTAATGTGGTGTGATTGGTCTCGATAGGTTAGTCAATCAATCAGTCGATTTTCATTCAGCTAAATTTTGTATTGTTTACTTTCCATAATTTTTGGAATTGTAACAGAAGAAGATTCCATTAATTGAGCATCGGTACAAGTACCTAAAACCGTGAAGAAAAATATGATAGCAAATGAGAGCAGCATCAGGATATGTAGATTATTTTGTACGAGATAAATTATTCACGTACATTAATTAGAACTATGTACCTAAAATCACTCTGAACTGTAGCACCATCAGTGGTAACAATTATTATATTAATTGGGGCCGGGTTCGATATATGCGTTTCGCGATTGGCGCATGCAATTAACATAAATATTCGATGCAGATTCATAAATAAAAGTTATTTATTGGTCAAAATATTCCTATGAAATTAATGTATAAAACCTTTACTGCAGGCATAGTGGGAATTACGATAGTAGCACTAGTTCTCGCTGCAACAACAAATTCTGTCTCTGCCATCCAATATATGCAATCACAGCACGGAAGTCCACAAGGAGTAGCTAATATGATGGAGCAACTGCATGATGGAAAGAATATGACGCTTGGATTTAGGCTAGGAGTTACGGTAACGCCCATGTTATGTATGTCTATCAATGGAAACATGTCTGAAAAACCGATGATAGGTAGCATGATGGCACGTAGTATGAACCAGTCAGGAGTGATGATGAGTGGTCAAGGGAATCAATCTATGGCCGGTCTGGGAACAATAATGAAGCACAGTAGTATAATACCTGTATGCTTCTCCATCAGTGATGCGACGTTATTAAGATCCATAATGATGCATGTAGGTATAATAGGTTCTAATACAACCAAAGCAGCTGGAAATGCAACAGCAGCTAATACAACCAAAGCAGCTGGAAATGCAACAGCAGCTAATACAACCAAAGCAGCTGGAAATG
>NZ_QURE01000016.1 GCF_009898475.1 Nitrososphaera sp. AFS
AATAAAAAGTTTCTTATAAACCAGATAATGTGGTTAGGGTTATCTTTGGGTGTGAGCCTTGCGATTTCACTTATCGTGCCATTTCCTGTATCATTGGTTGTAATTATAGGCATTTTTATTCTTCTCAACTTTTACATGAGAAAGAGAATGATGGGAAGGATGGGTGGTAGCATGTTCGGTTCCGTGCCATCTTCATCAACCTTTGGTGACAATTCGCTAAAGTACTATTGTATGGGCTGCGGAACAAAACATAAAGATGTGGCATGCCCAAAATGTGGATCAAAAATGAAAAGGGTTGGAAGCTAATCTCATCTTGCTTTAAGAATTCATTTTGGTTAATAGCAAGAGACTGGGTATTATTGATTTGTGATGTATTTTGTTGACTTTGCTCTCAAATGGCGGCAAAATCCTGTTAACTGGACAGATGACGCTTGCAGTAATAATCACTTAATGTTTGCGAGAAGCAGCATCTTGTATAAGAAGAATCCATCCTCTAGTACATACGTGTTTAAATTTACTTTAGACTTGCTGACGAAAGTTTTCGATATCTACTTCGATACAATATGATATGAGACGCAACTACTTTATACTTAATAGAATAAGTTCTGTCGATGATGATCGGTTTGCTATATTATTAGTTTTTTTTATTGGTTGTATAGTTCGTCTGCTGCCGGAGTTGTTCGCATATCCTAATCCCATCGGTTATGACGTTGTCAATTATTATATCCCTATCACAACGAATTATGCTAACCACTGGCCTCAGATTTCTTCCGAATTTCCACTTTATGTTTCGATTTTGCATTCAGTACACGTTATAACAGGCATAAACGCATATCTTGTAGTAGTAGGTTTAGCGATTGCTATATTTGGATTTTTTACGGTCTCTATATTTTTGATCGCTAGGAAGATGCTAAAAACTGATATTAAATTTGCGCTCTTTATTACTGTATTTGTCATTTTTCAGATGGCAGTACTGAGGACAACCTGGGATCTTCATCGAGATGTTCTGGCAATTTCTATGATGCTCTGCGTGTTTGTATTGATAAACAAAGGATCTGAAAGAAGAAGGATAAGGGAATTGGATTGGAAGTCTGTTTTCTTAGCAATGGTAATGTGCGCTTTGATTGTTACAACTGCTCGTATAATTGGCTCGCTTTTTGTCATATCTCTTATAATTTATTCTACTATTAATAGGACTAAATTTGCGATATTATGCGCCATAATTGCTTTTAGTTTCTTTGCAACGGAGTTGTACGTTAGTTACTATAATTCGGACGCCAGGATTCTCGGAAGCTTAGCTAGTAACAATTCACAAGTTGATCACTCATCTTACAATCCAAAGAATCTAATGTATCTCTTTATAGTAGTAGATGGTCTGCTTATCCCAACAGGTGTACTGGGATTCAATAAAATGCCTAACAGCACCCTTCTCAAAATTCCGTTATTGACAAGCGGTACAGCATCATTCTCTTGGCTATTCCTTCCATCTGAGGAGTCACTAGTAGCCGACAGATGGATTATCTTGCTGGGTATCTTGCTTTCAATTTTTGCAGCTTATGGGCTTTATGATCTGGGTCTCAAGTTAAAGATAAGGGCGATAAACCAAATTCCCAATTTACCTAATCGTGTGGCACGACGGTTGCCTGTTACTTTAGTTGCTGTCGTTCTAGGTGTATTCATTATGATGGGTATATCTTATGAGATAGTGTCGAATGGACAAAGTCCATATACTTTGTGGTATGGTTTGGCACAAACATACGTAGGTCATTTTGTTCCATCTAGCATGCAATTCAATTCTGTACAAGCAAGCGACACCAATAAGTTGACTTCGGTAGTCGCTTGGATCAATAAAAACACTCCACAGAAGTCTGTTATTCTAGGGGAAAAACATTGGCGAGGTTTTATGGAAATGTATTTGCAGGATCACCGCACTTTTTACTTCTCAGAAAATTTAACCTTGTTGAAGTACAAATTGGTTAGACAACAACCTAATGTCCCATTGTACTTCATTCACTATACAGGTGAGATAGGTAAGAGCGCTAACATCTATACCAATAACCTATTTTCTGTGGACAGAATAAACTGATTTTTACAATTGGAGGTATGTGTTCATAGGTAAGTGTTTATTAGTATGCGAGCTACACTGCAAGGCATCAAGCCCTACTGCATGCGTATGCCGCTATTCAATCACCTGAATACAGCTTTCAATGGGCATGAACCACACCCACAATGTAATCATTAGGTTTGAGCTGTTTCACATCATACGAGTAACTTTTGCTCAGATTCAAATCTATCGAAAGCACGAGCACTTTCGGGTTAATGTGTGGACAGTTTGAAAGGAAGCCGGAATTGAATTACTAGGGTATTTTAGCCTAATGCCATGACCCTAGTTGAAGGTGCAGATGAATTGGCTAGTTCGTAGTATCAAATGAACTTCGATTCCCAGATGTCCACCGATCTAAAATTCAAAATCTGCAAATCCCATTATTTTATATGGTAACAACCTTATTATCCCATTTTTGTAGATATCAAACATCTGCGAAGTTAGCCCAGACTGGTTAAGGTACGAGCTTCCCAAGCTCGGGATCGCGGGTTCAAATCCCGCACTTCGCATTGAAATGAACGTGCGTTATCAGAAATAAAGGAGAGAGGATTTTTCTGTCTTGCATATTTAATTTAGGAGGGCCATTAATTAGGGCGCCATTTATTAACTACATCAAAATCCAACGTTACTTGGCCACGTCTAACTAGGGTCTCATTGTACGAATGCCAATCATCAACCATACCAAAATGATGTCATTAGCAAAGCTAATGCCAATTGGTCAAAGGAGTATAGCCTATAACACAATTAATCGCGTAACAACACATATCAATTGCATAGAATGTGTAAAGTTGCTTTCGATAGTAAAAAGCCTTGTCACAAACAATTGAAATAAGAGTCCCTAAATTCATAAATTGAGCATTTAATAGCCAGATGGCATTTAAACGAATTTCAAAACAAGCTTAATTCAAAAATATTAAAGCATAAATTCAGGATTATGTTCTGTTTTCAAATAATCGGACAAACCAATGCCTAGACACCTGTGGGAGTGACTAGTTCCTCAACCTCGTTATAAATATCTAGGAAACACATTCCTTTATCAGTGGTCTTATAAGTCTGATTTTTTTGTTGATAGATGAGCATACTGCTCTCTTGTAACATTGAAAAGAAATATCGCAGCTCATCGCGCGTTAAAATGCGTTCAAGCATAGTGGGATCTCTTTTGAATTTAAATGACTCAAGAATTATTGCAATTGCATCGATTGAGCTGTACTTCAATTGGTCGAAAACAAGTATATATATAAGACCTCCATTTTTAGAGGTCTATTAATACTAATAGAATTCTAGTGTGACTTGATCTAACCAAAGTTAAGTGCTATATGCTCTTCGATTTGTTTAGTGATAAATAGAAAGCGGAACTTTTTATTTATGCAAGAATTCGTTTATTGAATGCTACCAACATTTTGCTTCTACATTATTTCACTCTTTTCTGACCGGGACAGCCTTAAAATTTAGTGACTTAACATCGACATTATGATCAGTTTCGATGTTATTCCATTCTTACTCCATCTCAGAATTTGTAACCAAACTTGATCTGCTACACGAGTTGTTTGCTCTGACATTTGAGCATAATCGAGCTTAATTAGATAAAGGTATGAGTACTTTAGTTGATGATGAAATTCAAGCAGACATTTGTAAAAATGCCATAACCTATAGATGAACCTCTAACACTTTTCAAATCAGAACGTAGACTTTATTGATTTCAACAATTCTGAAATGGGTTTGATATGCCCATAACCTTCCATCAGCTGATTACATATATCTTGATCTTCGCTTTATTCTCGGGGTCATCTTTTAACAAGACAAGTAAATCTTCCAGTTTCGAAGCTAGCTTTGGCTTATCTTCTTCATCTACATCTTCTCTCACACTTTTAATATCAGAGGAATCAATTTCTGCGTTTGGGTGTGTCAAACCTCGGATTAAGGTATCAATAGATTTGACAATCCCTTCCATTTCCATACTATCATCTATCATCAGCGAATATATAAAGGAAAACTCTTTCGAGGCATTAAAACAGTCATTGTTATCCGCATTTATCTTTCGATAATCACCGATAATATTTAGTATATTATAACGATCCATCCCAGATATTTTAATGAATTAACTAGATTCACGTAAAGTAATCTAAGAAAATGCCAAGATAGCCCACTAATATTATCTACAAGTAATGAGATCCCGGCGTATCTATTAAATTAAAGTATCTCCATTAATGATAAAGGATTGGCATATGGTCAGTTATTGGTATGCAATTGCAATAGCGCTGGTCTTCGGGATACTGATGGTATTTGTCACTCCGATGAATTCTGGCCCAACAATTGCAGGAGCGCTAACTCAAACTAGAACTACTAATGAAACTCTTAATAATGCTCTTAATAATGCCACAACAGCGAGCACAGTCAAAGTAAAGGTGGGAGGGGGAGACAGCAATGTGTCATCAACCCAATACTTTCCTCAAATAGTTGAAATCAAAACTGGAGGTACCATAACTTGGTACAATCCTACGCAGGTTCCTGAAGCCCATACGGTCACATTTCAAATGGGTAGTTTATTTCCCACGCAGCAATTTTTGCCTCTTGAGGTATCAAAATCAGCTCAGCTGACCTCGTTGCCAGCAGACTCGTCTAACGGTGAACCTATTATCATACCCGGGGAAAATCACACAAATTTTCTGATAGCGGCTAATGCTAGAGCGTATAACCCAGTTGTTATTAGTTCGAATGGAAATGTAACATTCCTAAACTGGGATAGCAAATATATTATGCATGGAAATGAGAAATATATCAATTCGGGATGGTTATACCCAGCAGGGGAGACCCCTCAAGGTATACAGGCAGGTAGGACATTCACTATTACTTTCGAGAAGGCCGGGTTGTATGAATATACATGCATTTTCCATCCATGGATGACCGGGAAGGTTATTGTTAAGTAGACAGTAAATAATTGACCGCAGGTCTATAATTCTGCTTTACTTAATCGATAATATGAAACAAAAGTAATTAGGGTTAAGCCGAATAATAGAACGCCAGTCGTCAAATGAATAGCTACTACTAGAGCCTCCAACTTCGTGTAGACGACAAACATTCCCAGGACAACCTGGACTATGACTACGCCGCCAGCTGCAACGGCTTGCGTTCTAATTTGTTCTATTTTCTTGGCTGCATAAATTGCAGTTGAAACAATGGCAAACGTAGTGACTAACGCCATAATTCTGTGAATCTCTTCAAACAAATACTTTTTTGGCGGGAAACTAAACCCATTCGGGCAAAGAGGCCATCCAGGACAAGACATTCCCTGGTGAGAAGCATCAACATAAGTCCCAATTAACATCGTAGTAAAAAGCAAGGCGAGTGATGTAAAGGAAAGGGACAGCATAGTCCTTGAATATGGCATTTACTCAGAGATCTGGCTAAGTAGATAATTATTAATCTTGCATTTCCAAATTGAAATTCATGCTGCCGTTTGATATATCGGAAGTAAACCACCTAGCTACCGTATTATTGAGGTAACTCTTTACTAATCTATTAAGCTAAAATTATATTTAAAATTTCCAACTAATTCTCACTAATTGTTTCTTGTATTTACGAGATTAGTCATTAATTAAATATCACTATCTGTCTTGGCGATATGCGATTCCAAAAGAAGCTCTAGTTTAGCCTTTAGGATCGAGTTAATTTTCTTGCCGTCTGCTTTGCCCCGAAGTTTTGCCATGCACTTTCCCATTAGCGTACCAATAGATCCAAACCCCTTTTCATAGATCGTAGGTAAATTTTCTTTCAAAATGAAGTCAATTGCATTATCTAGCTCTAGATCACTCGCTGTCGTGATACCCAGTACTGATATTGCCTCTTCAACTGATTTGGCCTCCCTTTTCATCAACTTTTCAAATATTAAAGTCACTGACTCTTTAGCTAATACTCCCTGATCAATTCTGCAAAAAATATCGACAATAATATTGTCAGATATTGTGCTTCTATCTAGTCCACGTCTTTCAAGGTTCAGGAGGTCCTCAGTAAGTTTTGAAGCAATGAACGTAGGCCGAATTTTTTTCATAGAGGTAACAATTTCCTCAAACAGGTTGAAATATTCAGAATCGAAAATTTGTTCAGCAAGCTTTCTGTTCAAGCCGTATCTATCCACCAATGAAGATATTATTTGGTCCATTGGTTTAGGCACCTGCCCAGTGAGCTTTGCCAACTGTATTCTGTTGACAGGGATAGAAGGAATATCGGTCTCTGGGTACATCCTGGATGCACCAGGTTTTGGCCTACTATATACTGTTTTACCGTCCAATGTTGCAGCACGTGTTTCGGGAGGGACGCCTGCCATGGCCATCTTGAACCTATGAATTATGGAATCCACTGCAAAATCTACCTTATCTTTAGGACCTCCAACAACTACAAATGCGTCCTCTTCGGAGTTCATTCGCAATTTCTTTATAATTGCTTGAACTTCTTCATCATTGATCCCATATCCCGGTAATTCATCAGAATGAAAGACGCCACTTAGGCCGTAAAACCTAACCATTTCACTAATTTGCTTTCCAAGACGTATACCTGGATATGGTTCATAGCCGATCATTCCTTTAAAGCCCTCAACCTTGATGGCCTTGAAAATTGCATTCATGCCTTCAAGTACCTTTGATACCACATTTGAAGTAGATTTCGCCATAATACCGGTTATATCTTCAATACTTTCACCAAAATAGTATGGATCAGTCTTTCGAGATTTTATCATTTGGGCAATCCTGAGTAAACCATGTTGTCTTATCATTTCATATCGAATGACCTTTACCAAATCTTCCAACCGTTGAATGCCCTTTACTTCAACAACCGAGCCACCTTCTATCGATACATTAACGTCTTGTCTAATGCTCCCAAGCCCCCGTGCTACTCTCTTGCTTGCTCGCAAAAGCCTGCCAAGTGAAAGAGCTATCGTGACTATTTCCTCGGGCGTACATGTTACAGGTTTTAGTGCTATCTCAATTAGAGCCACTCCCAATCTATCCAGACCATATTCCCTAACCATTCCGTTGTCTGAAATTAATTTAGCTGCATCTTCTTCAAGGCATATGCTCTGAACGCCTACTCTTCTTTCATTAACGTCAAGATATCCGTCAGTTGCAATCAAAATAGTCCGCTGAAATCCTGACGTATTCGAACCGTCAATCACGATCTTACGCATAGTATGCAGCTCATCGCATATAATCGAATTTAGGGCCAATGAAATTATTAGCGCGGTTTCCAGCGAAAATTCATCTACTTCGTGTGGGGGTTCTTCATCCGCTTCTACTAAGCAACTAGATGTATCTGACGAATAATATTTTATCGTACGCATTTTTCCAAACTCAAATACCACTGCAGGATCATATGTGCCCATTTCGCTCTGGGTGGGTCGCATCTTTCGAAAGAACGAGATACTGTTCTTTCCACTATCTTTCGGTTTACAATCGCAAAATAGTTTGCTCTTGGATGCCAGCTGTTGATGAATTTCAATTCCTACAGTTAGCTTAATATCTGTCAAATCTACGGACAAACTTTTCATCCGGATTTGTCCGGAACATATTTTTAAGTCTACCGTTGCAGGGGTATAGACATGGACACTTCGTTTGCAAGGTTTTGCTTCATCAATTTCACGGCCGTTTTGGTATTATCACTGTTTGCAAGGGCCCACATCGCTTTTACTGTAGCAGTCTCGGGCAGCATATCTGACAACGGTATTACACCAATATCCAGTAGATCCCTGCCAGTTTCATAAACCGTCATTCTAGTTCTTCCCCAAATACATTGAGACGTCATGAAAACAAGGATTCCAGATTCAACCGCTCTTCGAATAGCCGGAAGAGATTCTCTGCCAACATGTCCTAAGCCAGTCCCTTCAAGGACAATTGCCCTATAACCCATGGCAACCGCATAATCTATCAGCGCAGGGTCAAATGCTGGATAGTATTTTAATAATAACACTCTCTTGTCAAAGTCCGGTTTAAAGACGATGTTTTCATTTTCATCGCGTTTTTTTAAGCTCAGTCTGGATGCTTGGATATTCATTTCTAGAATTTCGCCTCTCACAATCATAATAGGCGGAAAGTCTATAGATTCGAAAGCGTCGCGTCTGCTTGTGTGGTTCTTTCTTACTCTAGTGCCCAGATGGCATGCAATCGCATCATCTGATGGGTCGGCATGCATACAAACAAAAACTCCACTTATAGACGCTTTTAGGGCAAATACCACGGCGCCTAATAAATTTAAAGCTGCATCCGATGATGGTCTATCTGAAGACCGCTGAGCTCCTACTAAAATTACTGGAATAGGCAAATTTTGGAGAGCAAAACTCAGTGCTGCAGATGTATAGTGCATCGTATCTGTCCCATGAGAAACAATAATTCCCTTGTACTGTTTAGAAGATACTTTATCATTTATGCGATGCGCAATTGCGGTCCAGTCGCTGGGTTTTAAATTTTCGCTTGCTTCATTTAGGAACGCCTCGGGCTCTATCAAGGCGTAGTTTTTAAGTTCTGGCACTGAATTATAAATATCTGATGCAGACAAGGCTGCACTAACACCCCCTGTGCGATAATCAATCTTACTTGCAATTGTGCCCCCTGTTCCCAGTAAAGCTATCTTAAAATCAGAGTTTCGCGTATTGTTGTACTGCTTTAAGGAATTGATATTTATCCGATCATCAGATTGCTCATAGCCTTCATTATGAGAAGCATGTTTTTCTGCTCTTTTAATTGCTCTGATTTTAGATGTTCTTATTCCCACGTTGTAGCCATTCTCTAATTTTATGACAATATGATTGTTATCAGATGATTCGTATCTGGGCATCAATAAGCCATTAAACTCCTTCTCGTCAGTCTTTACACTGACAGTATCGCCCACCACTATGTCATGTTCGCGAAGTAATTTCTGACTCTTCTCTTTATATCCAGGTAATTCGTCTTTGGTTGCGGAGGACAATTTTAACCAATCTGGGTCATCTTACCTAGCTTAATAATAAGAATCAATCTAGAAGAAAGTAACATGCAACTATAAAGAGGCGGCTTTTAATACGAGGGTTCAATGATCGCTATACTTCTAGCTTCCAGAATATTCAACACTGCTTTCTTAAGTTCGGACTTTGTTATTAGACCGAAATCCCACGCATCAATAAATCTTTTGTACTCTTGTTCTAGTTTTTTTGCTGTCTCTTGAAATTCAGCCATTTTTATCGCATTATCGGGAGCTTTGTAACCTTTAGCGATCATTATGGGACACCTCTTATCGCCTTCGAGCGGTATGTACCAAGCATCTTTTGCGAATTCGTATCCTCCTGTGGTTAATGTGTTATACATCCGCATAAGTTCTTCGTTGGAGAGTTTTTCAAGATCATTTAACCATACTTCGCTTTCTGACTCTAATGAGACATTCCCGCCAAGAGCCTCCTTTTCAATATGAGTGTTTCCGTGCACCAAGTGTGATATATTAATAAACAAACAGCTAAAAATACATTTTCTTTAGGATAAATCCTTCGAATGACAGCTGGGAAATTATCCTGCTTAGCAACTTCTGAAGGTTCCTAGTCAATGACTTGACTTTGAATATCTCCGAATTGCCTTTACTCTTATAGTACCTCCAATATCCTCTATGACTCTTGCTGTTTGGAATGGGACAAGGTTATTCCACACTTTATCTAGTGCCATTCTGCATCTAATTTCCGTCCCTGACAGTTCTTTTCGTTTATATAGGATTGTTTGAATGACCTTAATGCCTCTTTCTTTATAAAGCGCACGAGTAAAGAAATCATTTGAAAATACTGTCTGATAGGAAGGGACCATCATATCAAGCTGATATGTCCAAAGATAATGGGTATTGACATCATGAACTGGGATGATTAATATTCGCTTGGAGTCGATCTCGGCATCTGCGTCTAAGGAACCTTTGATCATTTGGATTCGCTCCCCGGCAGTAAATGGATTTCTCGTTTCATGGCTTATTTGTGCGCTACCAATTACGATAACGAGCTCATCTACCTTTTCCAAAGCATACTTGACAGTTACCAGATGTCCTAAATGGAATGGTTGAAACCTGCCAACGAATATTCCGCGAGAAATCATCTGTTTAACTTCATGTAATTCTCCAAGCAAGGATTTAAATAATTTTAATAAAACTAAAGAATAATAACAAAAATCTGGGCTGGATTACTCTGACCGATTATCAAAGCTTAATAACTGACCTTCTGCTAGTCTGTGCCTTAGTACTGACAAGACAGAATTTTTATCTTTCATAATATAGTTTAATGGCGAATCATGTTAACAATTGATGGTAGCTACGGTGAAGGAGGAGGACAAATACTGCGTAGTGCCATTTCTTTATCGGCGATTACTGGTAAAGCTCTAGAAGTTATCAATATTAGGGCTAATCGCCAAAGGCCTGGCCTAAGACCACAACATATGCACGCAACTAGGGCCCTATCTGAGATATTCAAAGCAAGGGTAGATAATCTAAAAGTGGGTGCTGAATGGATTAGATTTACTCCCGTACGAGACCACTATGAAGGAGGAGAATTGAAGATAGATACTGGAACTGCCGGTAGTATCCCTATGATACTGCTAACTATTATCCCAGCCGTAGCATTGTCGAGAAAGGGTCTGAGCGTTCAAATTATCGGTGGCACAGATGTAAAAATGAGTCCTACTATGGATTATCTGCGATTCATAGTCTCTAAAGCCTATAGAAATCTTGGCATTAATTTCACGTTAGAAGTCTATAGAAGAGGATATTATCCTAAAGGTGGCGGAATAGTTCGCGCGGAAATCAAACCTTGCAATAATCTGAATACCTTGGATCTGTTGAATCACAGATATATAGAGCCTAAAATTGCTAGCGTATGCTGTCAACTACCCAAACACGTTGCAGAAAGACAAGTTTCTTCGGCCCTATTGAGGTTAGAGAAAAAAGGAGTTCATTGTAGGGAGTATTCTTCTTCACTCGAGGCTTCGTTATCTGCAGGATCTTCGATAATTGTGTATTCTGAATCTGACTTTGGCCCATATTTAGGAGGAGATTCCATTGGTGCCAAAAACGTACCGGCAGAGCAAGTGGGTGTGGAAGCGGCTAATGGATTTTCTGAAAACTATGACGCCAAAGTTCCAATTGATCGCTTTCTTGCTGATATGCTTGTAATACCATTAAGTTTAGCGAATGGAAGATCACGTTATAGAATAGCGGTCGCCACAGAACACCTTAGAACAAATCTTCATGTTGTGAGCCAAATTGTCGGATGTACGTATCGGATTATGCCTGAAAATAAAAGCTATGTAGTTTTAGTTGAAGGTCATCATCGAAGGGACAATGAGCCCCATTAGTAGCAAATAATTAGTATTAGTTAATTATTAGTCAATTGATTAGTAAACTAGTCAGAACAGAATGGGCAGACATAAAGAGGCTGTATGTATAGTCAGTGGAGGCCTTGATTCAATTTGTGCCATGGCCTATTTGATTGAAACTGAGGGTTATCGTGTGCATATGATTACCTTTGGATACGGCCAGCGAGCCAAACGTGAAATTCGAGCAGCTAAGAAGTTCGCGAAAAACTTGAGAATACAAGACCATAAAGTCGTTGACATTTCCTTTTTGAAGGCTATTTATGGAAAAACGAATGCTTTGACAAACACTTATCTGAGTCTACCCAAACATTTCGATTATACCATTGTTGTGCCGTTAAGAAATGCAGTATTCATAACTATAGCAGGGGCCTGGGCCATGAGTATTGGCGCGGAGCTTGTCGCTTACGGTGCTCATATTGGTGATGAACGATATCCAGACTGTCGGCCTGAATTCGTGAAATCAATCACAAATGCCCTCAATTTAGGAGAATCTGATGGCATAGAATCTGGTCTTAGAAAAAATATAAAGATATGGTGTCCAGCAATTGATGGGATAGAGAAGTCTGATTTGCTGAAAATTGGCTACAGAATTTTAGGCAACCAAATTTTCCAAACATGGAGCTGCTATACAAATGGTATTGTGGAAAAGAGTAAGGATCCGCTACACTGTGGCAAATGCGAATCGTGTATAAATAGGAAGGAGGCAATTAGCAAAGCAGGTTTAGAGGACAAAACACATTATGCTAATTAAGCAAGATACTATTCAACTAAGCGAGATATTTACTAGTATCGAGGGCGAAGGGGTTTTTGTTGGCACGAAAACTTTGTTCGTGAGAATGGCCGGTTGCCATCTCAAATGTAGATGGTGTGATACCAACTATGCCTTGCCTATGCTTAGTGGCAACAGGTATTCAGTTGATTACGCGAAGCAGCTAATCGCAGAACATTTGCAGCCCTTTACTTACAAGGTTAACTTTACTGGAGGGGAACCATTAGTTCAATACGAAGGGGTAATTGAACTGGCCAAATTTGTCAGAGATCGGGGCCTCCGGACATACCTAGAATCTGCATGCTATGACTCTGCCAGATTTGCAAAGCTAGTTCCATATATTGATATTTGCAAAGTGGAGTTCAAAATGAGCGATTCTGAGGTGGTTGGTATTAACCGTTATGACGATCTACTACAAAATGAAATCATGTGCCTGAAAACTTCGGTTGATGCGAGAAAAATTTCATACATTAAGGTTGTAGTAACTAAATCGACTAATAGTGGTGAATTTGCTGGTCTTGTGGATAATATTTTCCGTGAGATAGAACCGTCGGATATCTGTGGATTCATAATACAGCCAAGCTCTGGCTTGGACGAACCATCTATATATGACTTAATGAGGTTTTACGACATAGTTTATCCCTTCTACACAGAGGTAAGAATTATACCTCAGTCGCATAAACAGATAGGAGCACGATAAAAAAAAGATGCAACTAGATGAAAATATGAGCATAGAAAAAGCCGATATACTCGATAAGAAAAAAATCGAAATTTTGTTAAGACAATTACTGATAGCGATTGGGGAAGATCCTGATAGGGAAGGCCTAATTGGGACCCCAACACGTATGGCAGAGATGTTCGAAGAAATATTTGCTGGTTATAATATAAATTCAGAGCTAGATGTAAGTTTCACTGAGGCAGCAGATGCAATTATTGCAAAAGACATCCAATTTTATAGCATGTGTGAGCATCATATGCTGCCTTTCTTCGGAAAGATCCATATAGCGTATGTTCCTGCGGGTAAAGTGTTCGGAATATCCAAACTGGTGCGTCTAGTAGAAAAATACGCGCGCAGAATGCAAATTCAGGAAAGACTTACAAAAGAAATTGCAGATGAGATTATGAGAAAAGGAGTGAAAGGTGTTCTCGTTATAGCTGAAGGTGAACATCTTTGTATGAAAATGCGTGGAGTAAGAAATGGAAGCGTAATCTTAACCGAGGCGTGTCGTGGGGTAGTCGAAAGGAAAGAGATTCGTGATCATGTTCTTGAACTTATTTATGCGCCTAAAAAAGAATTGCAAGCAATACCCACTTCGAAACCTGTGCGATACTAGTTTAAGCCAGTTTAAGCCTTGATTTGGTCATATAATAAGGCTTATAATAAAGTAGTTATAGGTAAAGGGAATGGCCAATACGATTTTTAGGGTACAATCACACAAATTTAGTCAAGACAATATTCAAACTACACTAGTTTGCTCGAAATGTGATGAAATATTTTCGAAAGAATTCCCCCTGGATCTTGAAGGTCAAACAATCGAATTCAAGTGTCCTGTATGTGGCGCACCGGGCGAAGCTGATCTGCCGTATAAAAGCGCCGAGGAAAGAGAGGAGCTGGAAGAGGATTTCGAAGAGGTAGAGGAAGAAGAGGGGGAAGAGGAGTTTGAGGATGACTACTAGAAGTCGTACCACATTGTCAATACTTAGGCTCTCTATTTTCCTTTGATCCTAGCTTTCCTAGTTGTGCCAACAATGCTGCAAGCTGAATTTCAGGATGAGCCCCAACTGATAGTCTATAGTCGTATTCTGCCATGATAGCTGCAAATTGGTCAGGATAATCAAGCTTCATAGTGTACGCTTCTTGATTGGCGTACTTGAGAAAATCTGTCTCTGACAGGCCATAAACATTGATTAGCTCTAACAACTTAACCCTCGCATCAGTGAACCTGCCAGATAGAGCTAGTTTGATGATTTCTCCAACTTTTGATTTGCCCGAAAGTCCTCTAGCCGCGATCACGTTGGACATGGTTACTGACCCCATCCCTGCAGCCGCTTGGAGTATATTGATAGAATGACGTAAATCTCCTGTTGTAGCATCATAAATTTGTGAAAGTGCCTTATCCTCAAATCTAACATTTTCAAGTTGGCAAATTGTTTTTAAATACCCTACAAGTTCTTCTCTTGCCAGCTGCACGAAACGAAACACTACGCACCTGCTCTGCAGAGGTGCAATTATTTGAGAAAGATAATTGCAAATAATAATAAAGCGTGTTGTCTTTGAGCTATCTTCGATAATCCTTCTTAATGCCGTCTGTGCTTCGGAAGTCATTTCGTCCGCTTCATCTAGGATAATTATTCTAAATGATTTTTCCTTGTCTTCTGTAACTAGTTTCATCACAGCAGCAAACTCCTTAACCCTCTCCCTGACCATCTTAATGCCTCTTTCATCTGAAGCATTCAACTCTAGGGTATCCCTCCGCCATTGCTCTCCCAACAGCTGCCTAGCGATACACACTGCAACCGTAGTCTTTCCAACGCCGGGCGGCCCTGCAAATAATAAGTGGGGTAGTTCTGATGGGATATTAACAAGCTTATGTAAAGCTCTGACAATGTCGGTTTGATTTATGACTTCATTCAAGGTCGACGGACGATATTTCTCCACCCACATCAAGTTTGAGAGATTTTTCTCCTTTTTTGACAATGTGCGATCAGGGTATCTCCTAGTTTGATATCATAATAACCTAACTAAATTAACCATTCGAGGTTTCACTAAAAACTTAACAAAAGCTATCTGAACAAAAGATATAACGTGATATAGTATACTAATTTATTAGATTGATTAATGACCCATTAGATAGAGAAATCAAAATCAATCAAGGATCATCTCATTTACAATATTTGATAGAACCAGTTAGGGTGTCGTATAAGCGAGATGTTAACTTATCGGTGGCTGGAATTAATATCGACGCAAAGGAAGGGGATATGTCGTCCGTTCCCAGATGGCTTGCAAGAATATTGGAAAAAGAAGGTTCAATAGAAATTCCTAATAACCATATCTCCGCATACATCTCTAGAGCGCTCAATCGAGAAAGAATAGCTAAACCTCACGACTTATCAGGTATAGATCCTGATTTCTACATAAGGGTTAATGACTATCTAGAAAGTTTAGGTGATAGAGAGAGAGAGAATTTAATAGTTTCAATGAATTCATTCGTTGCATCGCGTCTCGAAAAGATTGTAAAACTGGCAGCTGCGTCACCACTATCAATAGAGTTGAGAGAAAAACTCTCATCCGAAGAACATCAACTCTATATTTTGGTTCACAATTCTTCCTCGGCTTTTAAGCATAGGGTGCTCAGATTTGCCTGAACAACAGACGTTAGCTGCTTTATCGAACAGCATGGAGGAATTTTTACGCGCCTATAAAGATAAGGATGGAAAATACAAGTACTTTGAGAGCATTAACCACATGATGGCACTTAACTCAACTTCTCTAGATATTGACTATATTGATTTTGACACATTCAAGCCAGATCTTGCGAAGCAAATCACCCATAATCCTGACGAAATGTTGGAGGCGTTCAACAATGCTGTGCTATCAATTCTTACAGAGATTCACCCAGATTATGCAAAGGAAGTCCAAGACAAGATCAAGACAAGAATAGGAAACTATACAGTACAGAAGGGCTTGAGGGATATAAACGCGGAAGTAATTGATAAGTTAATTGGGGTATCTGGAATGGTTGTCCGATCGTCAGAAGTCAAACCACTTGCAAAGAAGATCGGGTATCGTTGCCTGAATTGCGATGCAATTACAGAGTCTCAGATGAAGGGATTGGTACTAAAAAGAGCATCAAGGTGCGGAAACTGCTCTGAAAAGGAGCTGGAAATGGATCCTGAAAATAGCGTATTTAATGATTTTCAAATGGTAAGGCTTCAAGAATTACCCGAGGATCTACCAGCCGGTCAGCTTCCTCATTACGTAGAAGTGACTGTGATGGGCGACCTTGTTGATCAATGTCGTCCGGGGGACAGGATTATGCTAACAGGAATAGTTAGAATAGAGCAGGAGCAAGTTTCACCCCAAATAAAGACTGCGCTCTTTCGATTACGAATGGAAGGTAATAATATTGAGTATTTGGGAGGACGGGCTGGTTCCAAGGAGATGCGAACAATAGAAAGAATAGCAATAAGCGCTGATGATGAGAGGCAAATTCTGTCTATCGCAAACAAGTCTGACGCTTATGACAAACTTATAGCATCATTTGCTCCGCACGTATACGGACATGAGGTTATCAAGGAGGCAATTTTGCTTCTAATAGTAGGATCAGTGACAAAGAAGCTGGAAGATGGATCTACTCGCAGAGGAGATCTAAATGTCTTTTTAATTGGTGATCCAGGTACTGCGAAATCAGAAATGCTTAAATTCGCTGCTAAAATTGCCCCAAGGGGGCTCTACACCTCTGGACGAGGAACAACTGCAGCAGGTCTCACAGCCGCAGTGATTCGGGATAAGTCTGGAATTATGATGTTAGAAGCCGGGGCTGTTGTATTGGGAGACCAGGGCTTGGTCTGTATCGATGAGTTCGACAAGATCAAACCAGAGGATCGTTCTGCCTTGCACGAAGTAATGGAGCAACAGACCTGCTCTGTTGCAAAAGGGGGGATTGTTGCTACTCTAAATGCACGAACTTCCATTTTGTCTGCTGCCAACCCACTTTATGGTAAATATGATCCCTACAAAAATATAACAGAAAATGTAAATCTGCCAGTGCCGCTCTTAACACGGTTTGACATTATTTACGTTGTGAGAGATAATCCAGAAAAGGAAAAGGATAGTAGAGTAGCAAGTCATATTTTAGAACTTCATCGTGAATCTGGACGTTCAGCTCAGCCCGCGATTGATATAGATCTCTTCAGTAAATACCTAGCCTTCTCAAAACAGATCGAACCACGGTTGACAGGCGACGCTATCGACATAATTAAGAATTATTATATGAAAATGAGAAATGTTGACTCCGAAGGCATGATAACCGTTACACCTAGACAACTTGAAGGTCTTATTCGACTTTCAACAGCAAGGGCAAGACTACTGCTAAAGGATAAGGTGGACGCCGAAGATGCGGAGCGTGCGATTTATCTCGTGCAAAGAATGCTAGAGACTGCTGGTGTAGATGTAAACACGGGAAGAATCGATCTCGGTGTACTACATGGTAAGCCGCAAAGCGAGGTTTCGAAGTTGAAGGTGTTCATGGAGGTATTTAATTCCTTATCCGGGCAAGATAAAAACGACGTAGAAGAAAGAAATTTTATTGATGAGCTCATCAAGACAGGCAAGTTTACGGATGAAGATGCACGTGCATATCTTAGAAAAGCCACCCAGAACGGACAAATTTATGAAAGGAAGACTGGATATTACGCCAAGGCTTAGGAAGGTCGGCACTTTTGATTTGCCTTAAATTTGCAGAACATCTTGGTTTTTTCCATTGAGATATTATTCTAATCGGAATTTTACCTTATAATTTGTCTCTCCTATAACTCTGGCGAAATAATATTTCCTCTTTATGGACTAGCTAAAACGAAATGAAATAAATTATGTTATTTTAGAATTGGACTCATGGAATGTGCTGTATACGATACTTATGTCCAAAAAAGTGATGGCAAAACTATGCATTTTGATGTCGTAGTGAACTCAGATACGCCACATGAGAAGGCAATTGAATATGGCAAACAATACCTCGCAAGTATTGGTCAAGGAGGACAAAAAATGACCCAGGAAGAATGTCAATTTTGCCATATTCAAAGTGCCCCACCAGCCGTTGAGAAAGATATCATCGCCAGGGGATATTATATACAGAAAATGGAAGGATGCCCATCATAATGAGATTATAACAGTTTTTTTTTAACTGGATTAGCGTCCACGCCCGACCAATGCTACGTATTTATATAAATTCAATGATGCTGACCTTGGGTTTAAGCATGGCCTAACACATCCTAAATTGACGGTTCGGCTTTTAACAGGATTGTGATGAAGGCTAGCCCTACAATAATGTATAAAAATATAGTTACAAGCAGAAACTTGGATTTAATACTTAAAAGATTCACGGGTATTCAGCAATATAAATGAGATTGCCCATTCTTGATAACATTATATAATATAGTATTAATGATTATTTGTGGGCATAAATAAACAAAAAAACCGTACTCCAAAGATCATGGTTATTGACGATGAAAGGGATATTCTACGTATATTGAAACGTGATTTAGAGTCTAATAGCCTTGATACGAAATTCAGTGTAGACGCATATTCTGACAGTGAATCGGCTCTAAAAGCCTTTGCTAATCGACGGGATGACTATTACGATCTCGTGCTCACAGATATTCGAATGTCAAAAATGACAGGATTCGAACTATATCATCGCTTAAAGAAAAGAAACCTATCAATCAAAATAGTATTTTTCACTGCATTTGAAATTGATAAACTAGAATATGCTCAAATACTTCCAGACGCTCATTTCATCCATAAACCCTTAAGTATATCCAATCTCATCCGCAAGCTTAATTTGATTTTATCCCTCAACTAATAGACTCAAACATCAAGGGCATTTACCTCGTGATTTTGAAAAATATAAAAGAACTAGTGGAGTCGGTCAGTTAGTCAGTCAATAGCCAATTTAGAAGCCCTTCTATTAGTAACAAGAATTGATTACAATTGCACTGTGACTGTAGACAGAAGGCTAAGTATATTTTTAGACTTCCTAGCTCCCACTTAAGTGGTAGCAATGACGCTCTTCCATAGCGATTATTGTAAATCGTAGCATCCTATTTGGTACTAAGGAAAATTTTCTTACCAATAAAACATTGGTGGATAAAAATGCTTTGTGAAAAGCATCTAATCACGAACACCTAGTGCAGGCAAAACGGAAATAAATCTCCCAGAGATTTATTCTAATACTCGTACCTATTCTTTTTACTTTGTTGTCTTTAAAATCTAAAATAGTGTAGACTGCTTAAAGGAGAAACCGGGGGTAGGAGAACAATGAACCACGTAATAACAAACTATCCCTAGCATCCTAAATTTAAGCAGAATCTACACCAACATTATTAATGTAAATACTAGAATAAATAGGATCACTAACTCCAGTGTATTTTGACAAACAAATTTGTGGGTACTAATTATCGAGTGGCAACGTCCGCATTTTATTGGAATCTTCTTAATAAAAAATGACATGTCAATTTTTTTGCAGACTTAACCAGTATGATCGCAAACCGAAAGCGCCGTTTCACCCGAAATTGGGATTATCTTTGGGCTTCGAATTCCTTGGCCTAATATTGTATGTCATGATTCAGGCCAAGATAATCCAAAGACTTTCAGTCTTCCTGTATATTGACGCTAACTCTCACATGCTTTGAGAGCATTGGAGGCGCGCAATGGATCCTGCTCTCTAATACTTAAAGTAGTCGTGGCTGAGCCCACGCGTTCCATTTCTTTTGGAAATTATTCTCCCATTTTAGAGAGAGATTGAGCCTCCATATACCCTATACTCAAATGGCACCAAGATTATAATGGGCCGGTCGTTTGTGAATTGTTATCAACACAAAATTAGGGCACAGAGAGCTTCGTCATGATGTCAGTGCCTAATGGATTGTGAATACAAACAAACAGGTCTGGCCTGCATTTGTATAGTAGAAAGCTAGGGCCAGACTGCAACGCGTGACTCTCGGCAAAGACAGATACATGACAATAACAAATAGGTATTGCGTAAAAATTAGGCTTTTGTTCCTCGACTACGCAATAATGTTTGACTGACTTTGTCTACTGTACTTCACTCATAATCGAATCACCTTAAAGATTACGAGCAACACCAGCGCGGCGATAATGCCAAGTACGACAACCATATACAAAACGTAAGATAGATGTACCTTCTTCTTCATGCATTACCATCTGACGTTTATCCATCCATGGTACTTAAATCAATGGTCACGACTGACTAACTAATGATGCTTCTCTCGCCACAGTCGCCTTGCAAAATAGACGATAATGCCAAGGACGATAATAGCGGCACTAATGACAAGCAGCGTGACTGGTATAGGTGGTGATGGTACTGTTGGTGTCATATTTTATCAAATCAAATCTTATCCTGTATGCTATCTAACGCAGCTACACAACAAAATTTAGCTTCGGCGTTTATCCTGTATATCATTTAGAAACGCGATTTTTCGCTTATCCTGATTTACCGTATTTGAATATTGAAATTATATAGGGTGTGCTGATCTGGGGTTTCGACGCCGTACCACTAGGGCCCCTACAACAAACACCACAATCGCAATAAAGACCATCAGTGGAATTTGAACAGACAATCTAGATGTGCTCTATCTCTTTAATGTCTTGGCTTAGTGTTTTCACTCAACAATACCAGCCTGTTTCAAAATACCTAAGGCTGAATCGAGCTTTTTTGCTTGTGTTATGACGCCTTTGTCATACAACAGATGCATGTGCATACCATTCTCATCACTACCTGGATGCTCAAACAAGATTACTTTGACCAGTTCGGCTAGGTCTGGGGTTGACATCTGTTTGCCCTTTTGTAGTGCTGCAAGCATATGTTGTTTCCTCTCTGGGTCTGAATCAAGATAGCCCTTGTCTAGATAAAATTGCACACCTTCAGGGGTTAATCTCATTATCTCATTATCGCCCTCCTCATACATGGCCTATCTCTGAATAATATTTATAATTATAGGCCACTAATCCAGCCCTAAGATTTTCTTTCGCACTGTCCCTAACAATGTAACCGGTCTCTCGAAAAAATGTCTTTTTTGCCGACCCTGGCGTGCGTGCGTGCGAACACGACATGAGCGTGGATGAGCACGGAGGGTTCGACCACTATCTATAGCTGGGATGATATCTAATACAACACATATGAGTTATGTCCGCAATTACGGGCTGGGCCTCGAACGTATAGTGAATTGTATTCTCAAAATCTGCTGCAGAACTTAAACAAACAAAGACTGGCCGCTGGATGTTACGGTGTGACTCTTGTGGTGATTGATTTTTGCCAATGGCCCTCTCTCCCAAAACTGTCTACTCAACCAGACGTTTCATCTCCTCTATTGTGGGGGCTCTATCGTTGGCAGCCTTTGGTCCACTTGGCAGGCAACGTGATATTTTCTTCCAATTTATGATTTGGTTATCAGTGTTCATCTCCAGGAATAGTTTAGTTGCCTTGTAGTAGTTGTTAATCGTGGAGTAGGATATTTCGCCTTTCCTGGCCCTTTCCTTTTGGAAGGCTATAAACTGCATAAGGGAATTCTGGGCCCACAGCGGGTTTTGCTTGGCTTTCGATAGGAATTCCTTTGCCTGTTGTTCTAGCGTTCCTTCCAGTTTGAGATAGCCCAAGAATATCTTTGGCCGCCTCGGGTACTGCCTCTTTGTTTCTGGTGCTCTCAGGGCATAAAGGAATACGACATCGGATCTTCTATCTGCTCTCCAATGGTCTTTGTTGAAGCAGACGTGGGAGTTACTGACAAAATCCTTCTTTATCTCACCTCAATATGGCATAGGGCCGTAATTGAGCATCGTTATCAAAATGGGCCGGGTCGGAAGCATCGTTATCAAAATGGGCCGGGTCGGAACCACTACAGATCTGTAGCCATTTTGGGATTCTATTAGTGACCGTAAAAAATGTCTAAAGTGTCTAAAACCAAATGCATTACAATTATTTTAAATATTTCGGTTATGGGTTCTGTTAATTCAACGGGTCCTATGAGAAGGTGTTAACCTACGGGTCCTAGCAGATTTTACGGGTTTCTTCTGAGTGAGCTTTGATTCTATCGAACCTAATCTCTTATTCGCCTCTAGGAAACCCTTGTACATTTGTTCGGACATCAGAGCCAATTGATATCCATTCCAATCAATATTAGGTCCATCATATTCCTCAGGTGTCGTAACCTTGTATGATGGTTGCGCGGTTTTCTTCACTCGTATATCGTTATTGCTAATCTCTTGATGAAATGATGTTATCATGCTAGAATTTCCACTCACTAATACCTGTACCCTATTTTTGTCAGGCATGTTGCTGACCGCCGATTTTAGACCGCGTTCAGCGGCACTCCCCATTATCGCGGGACGGAAACCGACACCAAAAATATCTGCGGGTTTTCCTTCGATGAAGAATATCATGTCAACCATTACATCTACGCCTCAATTTTCGCGGTTCTTGATTTAAGCTCCAATGTGCCACGTCTAGTGCTGTTCGCTTCTAATTCAATCCCTTCTCTCCAGCCTAGCCGATTCACTTCATTATCAGGTAAGACCACAACCCACTTAGAATATTCTTTATCGCCTACCCTACGATTGAATCTCTTCTGTAATTTCACTGCCTTCAGCCCCATTGTTCCAGCTTATGTCGCGTTTAATTTAAACACACCCATTAACAAGAGATTCTTTTGCGAAATAATTATTTGAAAAAATCAGAAATAGCGCGCTGTTTTAAATTTTGAATGGTGCCGCTATCTCTTTGGTCTTTCTCCTCTTGTTCCATTTCTACTTCCTTCCATTTGGCTTCTGACAATCCCAACATATTCCTGAAAATGTTTGCGGTTCCTGGGCCGAACCCGGCATAATGATTATTTGCTGCAATGATTGCCTGTTTTACGCGTCCATCCTCTCGGACATTCTTGATGTTATGGGCCCACTTCTGCATCTCAACAATCCTGTCGATTTGTATTCGACCAAAATCTTTTTCTTGAATACTCCTATCTCCTATGAACCTCAAGTATAGAAAATCAGTAGTGACAACAGGTGGGGTCTGTAATTCAGCGAGCTGGCTCCAAACCAAACAGATATCGTTATTTGCAAAAAAGCTGTAAGATAGATCCTGAAACCATGATGGATGTCTTACCTCTATTGCATATCTAAATCGAGTGTCTAATTTATGTACTAATTCTCTCAGACGTTCCAGACCTGTATGTATCTGTATGTAAGGAGGCAATTGTATTAAAAGTGCCAGCGTCTTATTCTCAAGCGGCTCCATTGCATCAAAGAACCGCTCTAATTCGTCATCTACGTCCTTCAATCTCTTGTCATGTGTTATTGCTTTAGGAAATTTCGCAGTAAATTTGAAATTGTTAGGTGTTTTCTTGGCCCAATTCATGACCATCTGTTTGTTTGGTGTCTTATAGAAAGAAGAATCAATTTCTACATAATCGAACACATGAGAATAATAATTTAACCAGCGAAAATTCTCGGTATTTTGAGAATAGAATGGGCCCTCCCAAGATGTATAGCTCCATCCTGAGCAACCCACATAATATTGCAACGCTTTATACACTTGATATATAACATGCACTTATTTGAAATATTGGACGCATTCGACCATAAGATTTGTCTACTTTGGGCAAGGATATAATAAAAATACATTATTTTACGTAGCTGGGGCTACAATGGAAAGCCCCCTACTACAATTTAATACGACATTATCTTTATTATCTGCGCCGATGCTTACAGGAAATTGTCTCATTTGTCTTCTAAGGAAATTTGGTGTTTTGGTTGTAATTCACTGCAGCTTGAGTGTCTTCACAAAGAATGTCCGCAGCATTGCGATATGTGTGACAGGATTAAGGAAATAAGATTGAAAGCGTCTGGAAATAATCAAATGGTATCGTCGTGAGCAAAACACGCCTTCTATGTTCTCTCTGTATCTCTATCATTCAATCTCTCTTCATTGAGCTGTTGCCACCATTTCTTGTACTTCTTTGGCGCGTCCCCGTAGACCGTTCTATTGAAACCAAAAATTGAGAGAACCGTTTCACCCGCTTCCAAAAGCATGTCACGGTATTTTTCTTTATCGTACTCGAATTCACCATTCTCCTCTACGAACGCCTTAGGCGCTACTCTAAAGAGAGGATTATGATGATGTGTATTTGTAAAGATGTATTCGACGCCTTCTCCAGCATTCATTCCCATTCCCCTCTTTGCTAGAAGAATAGCAGCCGAGACATGTGGAAATAATGATTTGTATTTGTCTATATTTTGTCCCAATACTTTTGTGACCACCAGGTCTTGAAATTTAATTTCACCGGTCATTACTTTGTCAATGGTCTGTGTAACAAGCAACAGAGCATTTTCATATCCTTTGGAGAATACCTCGGCTGAATCAATGCAATCAAACAGAGTGTAAAGCAATTCTGTCTGAAATTGTTTTATGAAATTTGGTACATCATGCCTTCTTATTTCGGTTCCTCTTGCAATGATTTCGTCCGAGTGGGTAATTCCAAAATAATGCTTTAATGCTTCCATCCTTTCGCTCGCTTCCAGCGGAAGCAAAACAAGAAATTTGTAATGTTGTTCAATGGAAATTGGAAGGTCTGTTTCCTTTGCAAGAATATTCTTAACATTCTCATACTCTTCAATTGGTGCGCCATCT
>NZ_QURE01000099.1 GCF_009898475.1 Nitrososphaera sp. AFS
GGTAGTAAAGAACATGGCGTTGCTATGCGTAGAGTTGCACTTGCAAAAGGTTTTCACTTGAATGAGTGGGGAGTTTTTGACAATTCTAAAAAAATTGCTGGTTCAACAGAAGAAGAAGTGTACCAGACGTTGGATTTAGAATGGATTCCACCTGAGATGAGAGAAAACTTAGGAGAAATTACACTTGCAAAGAAGGGAGGCATGGGATTACCGAAACTAATAGAATACAATGATTTGAAAGGTGATTTGCAGGTTCACAGCGACAGCACAGACGGAACTATGTCCATTGAGGACATGGCTTTGGCCGCCAGTGAAAAATTTGGACTTCAATACATAGCCATAACAGATCATACTAAGAGTCTGAGATTAACGAATGGACTTGATGAAAGCCAACTGTTAGATCAAGCAAATAAAATTGCAGAGATAAATGACAGGATTAAGCAGGGCCAAAATAATAAACAACGGCATTTATACAACAAGCGGAATCAAACAGCCGCCGCCGTAGCATCAATAAAAAGTGATTTTCGAATCTTGTCTGCAGCAGAAGTAAATATAATGAAAGATGGATCGCTTGATATTGCAAATAATGTATTAGATAAACTTGATGTTGTGGGTGCGGCTATCCATTCTAATTTCTCGCAACCAATTGAGGTTCAGACTGATAGACTGATAAAAGCAGCTCAGAATCCTAGCGTTGATATCATATTTCATCCTACAGGTAGACGTATAAATAAAAGAGAAGGTTATCCTGTTAATATTGAGAAACTAATAGACGCTGCAAAGGATACAAGTACTATACTAGAAATTGATGCACATTATGATCGTCTTGATCTAAAGGATGAATATATAAAAATGGCTATACAAAAAGGAGTTAAACTTGTAATTGATTCTGACGCACATCATCCTGTTCATTTTGCATTTTTGAAAATGGGCATAGGTCAAGCTAGGCGTGGATGGGCACAGAAAACTGATATACTAAATTCGATGCCCATTGACCAATTCCTGAAAATGTTTTAATTAATTGCCAAATATCTAACCTAGCCTCACATACATCTCCATTTCATGATAACTGGCTATCATATCGTGTCGTCTCATAGGACTTTTTCTATCAAGAACAAGGCTAATTACACGTCTATTGTCAAATTCCATATACAATACCTCATCAATACCCATTGGAATTTGATATTCGTCTTACATATTGGACATCATTATGAGGCCTTTACCTGTCTCCAGTAATCCACTGTTGCTGTTTGTTCATATCTTCATAAGCCGTAATTAGGCTCATACGAATTATCATATTTCCTCTCCTCAAAAGATCCTTTTATTATTACTCATATTGAGCCTTCATACACAGCTTACTATAAAAAAGCTTAATGAGTCGCCAATAGTCATCGGTCCAATAAGATATTCAGTATATTGTAACTTATTGTGTACGGCCTATGGTCACTAGGTAATCACAAGCCTGTTGACTGCCACTCCACCCTAAATTTGGAATCAATATAAGAAGAAAGTTTGATTCGCAGGTCGAGATTACCGTAGACCGACTAAAGTTATGCTAATCAGGATTGAAGATGGCGACCATAGAAATAAAGAAACAGATAAGGTCTCAAATAGTCCTGATAGAAATAACAATTATCAACAAGGTTGCAGAAAATTGAAAGGAGACAGCAGATACTGACCTGTAATTTTAACACACCTAATAGTTTTTGAAAAATTTCTAAATTTGATTAAACTGTGATCTATTTCCAAGTGAGATTCCCAAATACTTGAGATTATTTCCAAGTTCTATCTGACGTGGTTCCCACCTCTTTAGAGCTCCGATTACGTCTATGTTGGATGAATTAGTAATAGAATTTGCAAGTGTTACAGCATTAGTAGCAGCCTTTAAAATCCCCGCAGATGTATGTGGACGAAGAACAAATGCAGCATCTCCCAATATACAAACTCTCACAAATGACATTCTAGGTACTGACAAATCATATATCATTTGTATGAAAGGCTCATTAGTTTGTACAACAAGTTGCCCAAAGACCTTAGGAAGAATTCTCTCTGCAATACTTTTTTGTTGTTGTACAAAATCTCTACTGACCATTCCTTGCGGTACGGCAAACTCTCTTTGTTTTCCATACCTATCTATCTGTTAACAATAACTGTAATTCATTGCCTTCAGCTACATTGTAGTACCAAACCCAGTTAAGCCGACGTTCACCATCTAATAATTCACCTGTAGGCCCTGGAATTAGGTAACAGCGAATTTGAGTATTTCTTCCATGAAAGAACGTAAACTTGTTGGCAAAGAATTGTACTACGACGATTAGTATTTTATTTTCATCTACCACTCCGCGCCAGGCAACATAACCGGCGTATTTTGGAAAAATGTTAGGAAGCAGCTGTTGGCGTACAGTAGAACTAGGACCATCAGCACCAACTAACAGATCACACCTCTCACTATGCCCACCTTCAAACTTTGCAACCACATAATCTTTATTTTGTTCAAAACTTACAAGGCTTTTTTCATTATGATATAAGTTAGATGGCAAAACATTCCTCAGCTGATTGTATATAGTGTCCCATGATGTCATCAGTTGCAGAATCTGTTCTACCAATTGTGTACTGCCATCTTGTGATAGGTACTGGCTTTTGTATGCTAGAACACTTATTGCATCTTCTGCGACTACGCCATGTTCTTTTAGAAAATCTATAAGCTCAGTTTGTACTATGAGACCAGCACCGCGATTTTTCATTGGACCTGTGGATCTTTCATAAACCTCTACATCGCAGTTTATGCAGCGCAAGGCTAAAGCAGTACTCAGACCACCGAATGAACCTCCTACAACTAACGCACGAATGTCCATATGATTTAATTGCTGATTTCTGTTAACGGTAATACGTATTATTGCAAACAGTAATACGTTACTACAAGCCGCCAACACCTTTTTATATTGCAGAAATTCTGGAAAGAGGAATAAATGAGAAAGCTAATTGTCCTATCTTTTATCTCTCTTGACGGCGTGATGCAGGCTCCAGGCGGTCCTGAAGAAGATCGTACGGGAGGGTTCAAGTACGGAGGTTGGATGTTCGGTTACTCTGATGACTTTCTTCTCAAAGTGATGGTCAAACAGATGGGTAAACCCTTTGATTTGTTGCTTGGGAGAAAAACGTATGAGATATTTGCAGCTTACTGGCCGAAAGTGAATACTAGCGAAAATCCATTTGCAACCAGAATTAATAACGCCAAGAAATATGTAGTCTCAAGGACGCTTACAAAGCTTGACTGGAACAATTCCCAACTGATCGAAGGCGACGTCTGGAATGAAATTAAAAAAATAAAGGAACAGGACGGACCAGAAATACAGGTTCATGGCAGTGGTAACCTTATCCAGATGCTTTTGAAATATGACTTGGTTGACGAACTCTGGCTAAAGGTATTTCCAATCACTCTAGGCGTTGGCAAAAGATTGTTTGCAGAAGGCACGATTCCATCTGGATTCAAACTTCTTGAAAGCGAGCTTTCACCAAGTGGAGTCATCATCGCCTCGTATGAGTGTGCAGGGGAAGTTGAGACAGGGTCGTTTGGACTAGATGCCCCGAGCGAGGCAGAACTTGCTCGTCGCAAACGGCTGAAGGAAAAGCGGTAAAACAGCCTCCCTACTTGAGTGACACCTTTTATTTCATCATTGGCATGAGCGGATAACAATATATTGATTAATACGGCATCAGTGGTACATTCTCAATGGTTTTACATTGCCCTGGTTACAGTGAACATTAACTGTAGTACTTACAGAGATGAGTAACAGTTAACTAATGGAGGTCATGTATTTTTCATCTATTGCCACATTTAATAGCTAGCTAGTTTTAATCTGCTATTTGATTGTCAAAAACAAGTATCTAATTTTATCGCAAGAACTGTGGATATCATGGCATGATACCATCTACTATCATCTTCGTATGATGTGTGGGATAGTTTAGCACAAACTTTCATCTGTGCAATATTGTCTTCAACAGCCTTATATTTTCTAAGTACTATAGGAACAGATATGTTTGAAAACATAGTATACGCAGGTCTTGGATTTGCAGCAGCATTTCTTGCGTTGGTATTGGCATGGCACTTTACAGCCTGCAAGATACATAACAGATCATTCAAGCCTTGTTTCTATAAGCAAGTTGGCTTATTAAAATAGTGAGGACTAACCATGACTTAGTTGGTTTGTATATGCTACAACTCAAAGTCTGCTCAGTTTGTATAATACTCGCGAGGCATAATCCAGACCGGGCCATGTGTATTGGCTAGTAGAGCACACATGGCCTATAGATTTTCTATACACAATCTCATTAACTGGCTATCGCTTGTTTGTTTGTTGTGGGCAGGGAGGAAGTTGTTTCGAAATGGCAACAATCTGTCATTCTTGAATCAGTACCATATCGTGCTTTCATTTCTGCTGTTATATGATTAGACTAAGGATTGGTTCTTAATAGCTGTTTTCATAGCCTTTATTGCTTATTCAACACTATTACGACTGCAGGTATAGAAAACGTACCAATGTGTATTAAGGGAAGGGGATCTCACAATTGCTACGATTAGTTAGATTTCAATTATCCCCAAATAGTCCATGATACCATCAACAGTAAATATGATCGAATTATTGACACGTCCATATGAAGTAACATTAGATGGACTTTCTTTCACCTGCTTCATTCCAAGCTTTAAGGTCCACCTCCAGAAATATGGATTCATAGTTCTTTGCAACAGCAATCCATTTCTTTAATTCTTTCTGCCAATCAACACCATTTTCAGCATTAGTTATTAGGGTATTCTCAAATGCATCAACAAATCTTGTATAGTGATCTCCTACTTTAGTTACTGCTCTAAAAGTCTCATCTTCCTTTAAACCGATTGCAATCTTTATTAGTATAAATACAAATTAATGGGTTTGAAGATTTGTTCATATAATCTAGTTCTGTTTTGACCTTTACCTTGGAATCTATTGTCGTAACCTGGTATTATTATGTTACGCCTGGGACGGTCTTTTTTATATCACCTACTTCAGCATGATCATGCTTCTGACATAGTCTCAGGACTGGAAAATTTCAGAATAATGGTGCGGACAGATAGGACTCTTCATTTTACAGTGTTCCAAATCAAATGTGCGATGTTCAACTTTAGAGTATTGACTGATTACAAGACAAAATAAAAAAAAGAAAGAGCATTTATTCAATTACTACTTTGCCGCTGCATCTACCGCGTA
>NZ_QURE01000017.1 GCF_009898475.1 Nitrososphaera sp. AFS
CAGTCTTATAAAATAGCTGCTTGCCATTTAGAGTGTGAGATGAGTTCAGATAGATTATCCACTGGGGATTAACGATTTTTAAACTCAATTTCGATAATACTCAGTCTCAGCATATTGAATAAAAAATCAAGCATCATAAACTCGTTCGAAACATGAGACCCCTGAATCTTCTAACAGTACTGAGAGATTTGATTATCACTTAATATCCACGATACATTACATACACGTTATAACAACAGATTTAATGTTTCATTCATAATCCTTATTCAGCTTTTCGATTCTTTATTGATTGGTCTCCGATAATTTCTGATAAGCATTTATGAAATACTCAGCATATTGATTAGCATGCCTTTCTGACCCCTTATGCATTCCGGCCTTTGTTCTTACATGGTGGTAGTACTCATGCAGCACCACAAATGGGTTGTAGAGGACGTCAGAGTTTAGCGCGTAGATCTTTCGTTCTCTTTGAACGTACACTGCATTCACAGTTCTTCTCTTTCCCTTAATTGTGCCAACCACAATCTGGGGAGTATCTAGTAGATAAAATTTACTTAACTCCTCCAGTGCCTCCTCGGTTTTCCTGTTAAGAATCATATTTACTATTTTCGCCCGCAATATGTTGTCTGGTGCAGATATTTTCGAAATACCCATGGGTAATTCATATAGATGCTCAGTTACATTTTAGCCTTAAGTACTATGACCCGATTCTAGACTAATAAACACCTCATTATCGACTTCGAATCAGTCAGTAACCTTTGATATTAACAAAATTCTATTCCACTGAATTGAATAATCGGTAACAGTACAATATCTATCTCAAAGATAACATTGGAGTAACAAGATTATTTAATCCTTGAATGACGTGCATTGGATTGTGCAAAGGCAATGCTATACTCCTCGCTTACAATTGCATATGCTTAAAGAACATGTTCTAGGTCAAAACACCTTTAAAAATCAAACCTTCGATTGTGACGGTCTGCATTGTCTCTGTCTTTTCTGTATTCATTTGTTAGGCATATGCAAAGTAATACAGGATAAATGAAAGCCTCTTTTCTTGGGACAACCTTACATTATTACAAAATTGAGAAAGTTGAATTAAGTATCGACGATATCAGGCAGCACTTGGTATCAACAATTTCATTTCCTTCTGCTACATTTTTATACTCTCATCATTAGTTTGATTTATATTCTTTGAACAACTGCCATACTCTTCTGGTTAATATTACCTAACCTTTTAAAAATATTATGAATAGTCTAAAAAAGTGGGATGATTGATGCAAATTCAAATAGATGAATGCATAGACTGGATTTTGCACACTGTAGAATTTAAAAAGAATTTCAATTATAAGTATGCTTCTGGAGAAGGTTGGGAGTTTCTAATTTTCGGAGCCGATGACTATTATCTTAATATGAAGGCATTGGCGAAAATAGAGAAAACTACAGGCATGGTTCTGGTTCAAATCAAATCTTCCGATGGTAATGCAGATCTATGGTTCGGTCGAAAAATGGAAGCGATTGAAAACAATGTTAAGAAAAGAATCGCATAAGTAATGAAACCGAAGACATCATTCTAGAATAATGAATGTTAGTGTGGTAGCATTATTTTGTGTGCAAAGTCAATTTACTCGAAATATATTTAGATGCAACGTGATCACTATTTGTAAAATATTGAATCTCTATTTTTCGGGCAACGCTTGTATGTCTAAATTGGACATATCTTTATACCTACTATTGGATATAGCACTCTGCATAAACTCATCCGCGATTATTATTATATTTTCGAAACTATTCTTTGCCAAGAAGTTATTAAGAGATTCAATGAATGTTGGATAATCAATAGCATTCTTAGCATTAGCTGGTGCCAAATTTAAATGATGGGCAGCAGGAAAGATATCACAGATCTCTACTGGAATTATTCCAAGAAATCGGTTATACACACATATTTGCGATTCTGGATACTTTTGTATAAGCCCAATAAATTCTCCTGTAACATAGAATGGTTGCAACTCTGTAGTTGGAAATAATACTAAATTCTTTTTGAAGGCAGATCTGAATTCAGCTGCGATCCGTTTAAATCGAATAGCTTCTGGCCTATATTGGTCGATCGGTCCATAGAGAAAAATTGCCTTATGCTTGAAAAGCGGTGTACCATGCTCCAGATATTCGAAGTCTCTAAAAAGTTCCATCGCAGCCATTAGCTTAGGGTGTGCCCGTGCCTTTAACATGACATACTCCCACAGTCTACCATCAACGATAGCTTGTTTTACTGTATCAACTTCAGCTTTCAGGACAAAAAGATTATGCTTTGCAAGTTCCTGTATTCGATCAGGCCTCTTCATTTCCTGCAACTCCTTGATTACATATTGACAACAAACGGGGCATTGACAAGGAAGGTATGACAGATCTTGAAGTTTTGCAGTTCCATTTGGGTGCATATATCGATCACATTTGGCGTACAACATGTATGATGCTGAATCGAACATATCGCAGCCTAGAGAGATTGCCAATGGAATAGTAACCGGATGACCAGCACCGAACAAGTGGATAGGCTTAGAGGGCGAGGTACGCCTTACTGTTGCAATAATTTGAGCTAATATAGAAAACTCATATGCTTCCATCACTTCTACAGGGCTACCAATGGCTAGTAGTGGAAATCCCATTTGATCTAAAGCGCTTGCACTATAAGTAACGAGGTCTAGATGCTCTGCACCTTGCACCGGGCCTGCCCAGACAGTAGTCCCTAAATTATCACGATCTCGTCTATATTCTTCCTTTGCAAAAGTCCTTGTTGCTTTGAGTGCATTCTTTGCATTTGCAAGGGTTTCTTCTACATATCGTTTGGCCTTTCCATAATCAAGTTTAAACCCCGTGGGCCTGTCCAAAGGGACAGCAATGTCAGAACCAACATCTAATTCAAATTGTGATATAGTATGTGGTTCAGTTTTAATAGTACCGTACTCCAAAATTTGATAACCTCCCGAATCAGTCATGACTATCCCATCATAATCAAGAATTCTATGAATTCCCCTAGAGCGTGCGATATCTCCATAATATTTCAAGGTTGTGTAGGCATTTGTGATGACTGCATCAAATCCTAAGCTCCTTAGAAACTGTGAACTAACCGTTTGTCTTACAGGGTGCACAACTGGTATGAATGCGGGTGTGTCAAGAGTACCGTGGGCAGTTTCAAGCTTCCCAATGCGTCCTGCCAGGTCACTATACCTGACTTCGAAGGACAAAACTACTTCTTTGTCTCCTTGATGAATTCATCATAAATAGCTCTGACCCTGTCCGCAGCAAGTCCTGAACCCTCCTCAATGCCTGCTTGTGTCACTTTAATTTTGTCCATAACTATTATGGCGCCTACGTCTTCTCGTATTCTCACGAGACCCGGAAAAACCCTTGCAATTCTATCTGACAGAGCTTTGAAATCAAACGGTTTTTCCATAAGTTTAATTTCTTTTATGAAGGTGCCATTAATAATTACTTTAAGGGTCCCAATAGACTCGACATGATCTAGCACAATGTTGAGTTTATCATCGATTCCAGTCAATGTTCCGTTGTAGATTTTTTGATCGGAAGTTTCGACAGACACCTTTTTACCTAGAAATTGAACTGTCTCTTCCCCAAATTTTCGCATAAGTACTGCACTCATAATAATCCATGGTTGAGCGTCGGGGTAATATATACATCGATTCCTCAAACACAGACAGTCCTTCTTTCAAGTTCAGGAAAATGATTTTTTACCAAAAGTTGGGTGAAGGAATCGAATTGATCTATTTCTAAATATCAACCGTTCAATACTCGAGGAACCTTTGGATGTCCCCCTTTTCATATACTGTGGAAAGCCAGTCAACGAAGCCGGTCTGGTTATTTGACTTTTTCTGTAATAATGAAATTATTTCTGTGGCGATGCTCTGTGGGGTTCTCCCTGTCACGTCCAATTCAACAACCCGTCTTTTTCCAAATGTTTTTAGTGAATCATAAAAAGTGATACCAAGGATCTCTGCAGCAATATTGTCTTTACTCTGATGAGGTGTGTATTTTCTCTGTCTAAAAACCTCTTCCAGATGATACGGAGAACGCCTCAAAACTACTACTAGATTAATTCCTTTTGCTGTCAATACATAGGGTGCTAGATGTCCAACAAATACCAGATTTTTTGATTGTTTTATCTTTTTTATCATAAAACTTTTGAGCTTTCTAATATCTATTTCTTTAGCTACACCCACCCTACTAGTTAGGTAAGTACTCTTATTCAGTACAACACTGTTTATATCAATTATTTCCGAATTTGGAAGCTTCTCCGAGATAAATTTTGCACATGAGTGTTTTCCAGTCCCCGGATTTCCTGTGATGACCACTTTCATGGTTCAATTTCCAATCGGATATACAAAATCACTGACCATGAGTTCTAGTAGTACTATGCATGTTGGCGTAATAAGCTTTTTTGGGCTACCAAACATTTGTGGTGAATACGATTTTTAATAATGTGACTTGATCTAATGTAAATTGATCCTATAGGCAGTTTCGGAATGGGCGACGGTTTAATCCGGACATGTCGCTCCTACTAATCACTGATTAACCGTTTCATTCCCGTATTGCTAAATTGTAATAATAATTGTTCAATCCAAATCCGACTAACCATATTCTAACATTTTAAGTATTAGTAATGACATTATGGAGTTATCTAATCTTTCAATCTTGACCTGATACCAGATAGAGTTTGATCCTGCAAAACATTGGCGGAGTTACCAACAAGAAACCTAACTTCTAAGTGCCCGCTATTTGCCACTCTCTCCAAAGCTCATCAAATACAAAAGTGCGACGTATTTTAATGACTCAATTTGCTAAAGACCAAGACACGAAGACAAATTGTAAATTGAAAGTTTTTTAGTAAAAGCTATGTGACAAAAAATTTAAGGGTGATATCTCATCCCGTGGATGAGCTTCCCAGCTACTACGCTCTTTAGCCTTCTTCCCAGCCTTTGTCGAACACACCATTTTTGTGCAGTGGCACAGGCTGTCCTGCGGTGTATTCCATTGGCCTCATCCAGAAGATCGCGTGTGTAGGGCAGACTCCTATACATGCTCCATCAGAAATGCATCTCTCTGGGTAGAAGATGAATGCCTTACCTCTCTTCCAACCTTCTACTGGCTTCACTCGTAAAACGTCAGGGCCTAGAGCAGTGCAAATTTCCACGCATAGAGCACAACCGATACATCTTTGTTCATCAACGTCTGGAATTATAGCAATTGGCATCTTAATTCACTAGAGGAGCATATGTTCGAAACTATTTAAATGCTATGCCATTTTCAAAACAGTGTTATATGATTATCAATAACATCGAGGATAAATCAATTAATAGTATATAAAAAGAAGGGAAAGAGTGATGAAACTAGGCTTATTTTTTGGTCATTCTTAGAACGTCTACTTGACCACTGTGGAGCCAGTCCTTTAACTCTGCGTGGGTAGGTTTGGAATCATGCTTTCCGGCCAGATGAAGATGTAACAGAACATAATTAACCTGATTAAGCAACGGTTTGTTTTGTTCATCTCCCTTGCGGGATTTACTTCTTAAATCTTCAGGGACCGTCTTCCACCAGTCTTCAAATGTTCTAACCATAAAACCAAAATTATGGCCGGAGTTAATAAGCGTTTTGGGAAATTTAAATGATTAGTAGAGCTAAACACATATTTTTGGCAAAATTGTAAGACCCTCGAGAACCTGAGATACCATGTCGTTTAGAATTGAGGAATTACAAAGCGCTTATCTTAGATACAAAACGTTTATGAGTCGTAATCCTCGAGGTCATCATGAACGATTCATATTTCCTTTCTTTGCGGGTTCATATTTTAGTTATCGAAAGGTTGATGTGCTCCGCGTGGTTGTGATCGCCAACTCGATATCATCAAACCCAAAATATGTAGATGTTGGCTGCGGGTACGGAGATTTTCTGTTCCAAATTCGCCAATTTATCCCAAATGCCATAGGGATTGAACAGGATGGTAGTATTTTCTATATATTTCACAAACCCAAGCCAGCTTTCATTTATTCATCATATGAGGATTGGTATAACCTAGGACCGTTTGACTTATCATTTATTGGTTGGATGCAGCCCGGCGTGGATTTTCGTGAATCAGTCTCAGGCATCACAAAATGTGTGATTACTACATTTGACGCCGGAGGCCAGTGTGGAATCATGGGAGGATGTGAATATGAGGAATTTGGATTTCAAAAATTAGCTTGGTGGAGAACCCCTTCATGGATTGACGTAAATTATGAATTGATGAATAGTTTTTACACTTCACCATTAAAATCGGATGAAAAAAAGATGAATTTCCTGGCTGGATTACGCTCTGCACATAATTTTTGGTATGTCTATACTAAACCAGAAATAGCGGATCGGGTTCGCGAATGCTTACGGGATTGGGTAATGAAAGAGAAAGAAGAAGGAATACATTTTAAACAGAGATTTGGCTTTGAATCGGTTCTTGATGAATGTGGGTTCCACTACATGGAGACACTAGAATCCCTTAGTTCAAGAGGGAATCAACTATGGCAAGTAGAGTTTGATTAGGTTGTACTGCCTGACAACTTTTTGTCTTGTTTTAGTATATTAGTAGTAGTTGGTTTAAACATTCCAATCCCTCTTATCACAGAATAAGCGTTAATCCAACAGTGAGATATATTTGTAGAGTAAGAAAAAAATAGATTCATTCTGCAAATCTAATGTGGCACATAAAGTTAGGGATCTAGAGATTGCCATAGAAGCATTAAAAAAATTCAGAAAATACTCAATCTCTCCGCTTCATGAGCGTTATATTTTTCCATTACTTAGCGGGACCTACTTCTGCTATAGAAAGCTAGACGTTTTGAGGGTGGCAGCAATCGCAAAAGCGCTATCTAACAAACCTAAATACTGTGATGTTGGCTGTGGCTGTGGCGACTTTCTAATAAAAATCCGGGAATTCATATCAGACGTAGTTGGTATAGAAAACTGCGCAGATTTGGTGTACCGCTGTCACAGAATTAAACCTGATTATATAAAAATAACAGATGCCCGCTGGGGAATCAACGATAGGTTTGACATTATTTTTGTTGGTTGGATGGAGCCAGGCATCGATCTTCGAGATGCGGTCGCTCAAAAGACCGATGTGATTGTGAGCACCTTAGATCAGGGGATCAGCTTGGCTGCGGAGTTCGAGGGACATGGTTTCTATAAGGTTGCCTCCTGGAGAACACCTTCCTGGGAGGATGTAAACACTGAGATTATGAATAAATACTATACTCAGATACATAACGACACGCTTAATTATCTGTCGAAGTTACGAGGCGCCCATAATCTGTGGTATGTTTATAGTAGGAAAAAAAATTTTGAAAAGGTGAAGGAGGCATTAATAACATCTCAAGGAGACGAACAAAATGTGGGGGCTCATGGGCGATATGATTTTGAAGACATACTGGATGGTTGTGGTTTTAACTATATGGAGGAGATCGAAGTGATTTGCTCTAGAAATCAAAGGCTAGAACGTCTTTGGGAGATACGTTTTATTAATAGTCCTTGAACGCGGTTTATCTATAAACCATGGTCTGAGTCACAATTAGTTTCCCCAATCTCAAAAGCGGCAATATGAAATCTTTTCTACAGCGCGAAAAAGCGAAAGGTATACCTTGCAGTGTCATCGTCAACGTTACCCTCATCTCAACCATAATTTGCTATTATTAAACTTGTCTTTGCAATAAAGACTGCTATAAATCTAACGGGCTCAAACCCTCAGTTAGTACCCTTAATTTGCTCTCATCAAACCTAGTAAGTCGAAATATTCATTAGTTGACCGAGATATAGTAAAACTCATAAAGAAGAGATAAGAAAGTATTTATTAAATGTCTTCTACTGCAAGCCCTTCTTATAGATGCGAAATGTGTGGCAGCACGTTTAATTATCTTCAGGAGCTTGAAGAACATAAGAGATTAAGACATCAAAAGTAATCTACTGCTGCAAATAATACATTTTTAGATTAAACCGCCTCAGGGTTCTTCAGTATATTCCCGCTTCTAGTTCACGTGTTAATTGTGATTACTTTGTGTATTTATATAATCATAAGGTCATACATTACTGAATCGTTAGTGTATAAACTGAAGCAATTATTTTCATCTTAACCTCACTAAAGCCAGAGATCGAGATCGAAGCCTGACCTTTTGTCCAGAAAGAGTCTTTCGTTATCTTTTCAAAGACGCTTTTGAATACGATATTATAATATTTAGCGTTGGTCTTCGTAATATTTGGTGCATTCAGCTATCGTTGATTTCTCTATCAAAGAGGTAAAAAATATCGCACATAAAGAAATCTATATTATTGTTCAGTCAAATATCCATGGCGCATCTGAAGCCCGAGAATGGGATCCTCTCATGTGGTTTAAAGTAATTTCTGTAGCTATTCCTGATCTGATTGGAAGGAGTAGCAAAGCAACCGCCTCGGAGTACCTTTTGATTTATTGCCCATTTGTCAGTATACTCTGAGAACTTTGGTTTAAATCCTGGATAAAGTATGTACTCGGATGACGTCCATTCCCACACGTCACCAATCATACTATAGCAGCCGTAGTAACTTGCTCCCTCAGGCAATGAGCCAACTTTAGATGGGCCCCAAATATTAGATTCCAATAGATTCGCGAATTTAGGTGTTGGAGATTCGTCTCCCCAAGGATAAAGCGTCTTTCTGCCAAGATTGTCATTCCAACTAGCTGCTTTTTCCCACTCAGCTTCTGTTGGTAATCTCTTTCCAGCCCACCTCGCATAAGCGTCTGCTTCGTAGTAACTCACGTTTACGACTGGTTCATTTTTATTGATGTCCTTTAGGCCTCTGAAATCCTTCTTCACCCATTTAGAGCTAAAGTGATCATTATCGCCAATTCCCTCACCACGCGGGTCATTTATTATTGGTTCCCAATAAAGTGGTGCCTCCCAATCATGTTCTTGAACCAAATCCCAACCGTCTGCCAGCCAGTATTTGAAATTGTTGTAACCACCTGCTTCGATAAATTTGATATAGTCCCCATTTGTAACTGGCGTCACATCAAGTTTGTAAGGTTCAAGATATACTTTGTGTTCAGGGAGTTCATTGTCATAGCAAAACAACCCTTTATTATTAAAACCGACCTCAAATATCCCTCCAGGAATCTGGACCATTTTTTCGGCGTTGTGGTTCTGCCTTATTATAGCTTGCTTATCTCTACGCATGTCTGTAATTCTCCTTTGGTTACGCTTTGAAACCTTAAGCGGTGAATAATTATCTCCGGGATCGCGAAAGCGATGAAAATAGTGTTGAAAGTCGTAAATCATAAGCTCTTGATGCTGCATCTCATGTTGATTTCCTAATATAATATCATACTTTAGTTCATTAATCGTCGATGACGCTTCCTTGGTCCGTTCATTTCTACGCTTTTCATTTAAAAACGAGATAATATTTTTCTCAATAAATAACCTATACTGTAAGGTCTGTCGTACAGTTGGCCTAGGAAATTTGCCACGTTCAGATTTCGGGAGTATATTTCCGAATTTCTGATAATAAGAATTAAGATATTCTAAGTTGACCTTATGTCTATTGCACTTACGATTTGTAATATTTTTGTCGACTTCATGGAAAGATCTTTTATCGCTAGAGAGAGGCACCAATCTTTTGCCGTGTTTTTCCAGCACCTTCTGGAAAAACCAGCTAACGTGAGCCAAGTGCCAATTTGGGGGACTGCCAAATATATCAGATTGAATGACCGCATCCTCGAGCTCAAGTGGATTGAAAAGATCCAGTGTCGTCTTTCTAACTTTGATGAACTCTGAGATTAGATCCTCATAAGTGTATTTAGGAGCGATGTATAAAGTTCCATTGGTCTTGCGAACAGAATACTTATTCTTAAAAAGTAACTTTCCCATTTCCATGTTATCTGATCTTTTATCCTTACCCTTATTATAACGCTCAGCTAATGCTCAAAATTTGATTTAGTAGTTTGCGGTTCTTTGATGTACGACCTCAGCATACTTAACGACATAAAATAAGCTTTCTTCCTCAAAATGTATTCAGTCTTAATTTGTCAGATAGTTCTTGCAACTTGATTAGATGTAATATTGACCAAAGGTATCTAGATATTCTATATTAATGTAAAAATTCGTAGTACAAATTTAACGATTAGGTACACAACATCAGATGAATTAATGCAGAAAATTGACTTTCCCCTTCGATCAAGATAATATCTTAGATTGGAAAATATAGGAAGGGTAAAATTGTTGCCAAGCCTATGTTAAAGTAATGGGTTTAGATCTGAAACCTCTTGTAAAACCATCTTTTTTGCAGTTATCTGAATTAGCAAATAAGACAGTTGCTGTCGATGCCTATAATGCTATTTACCAATTCCTGTCTACAATCCGTGGGCCCACAGGAGAGTTACTCATGAACAACGAGGGAGATACTACGAGCCACTTGAGTGGCTTATTTTACCGTAATATTAACTTCCTAATCAATAATATAAAACCAGTGTATGTCTTTGATGGTACACCGGATCTATTAAAATCCAGGGAAATCGAACGTAGACGTCAGCTGAAGGAGGATGCCACTCGGCAATACCACCATGCACTTGAGGAGGGGAGAGTGGAAGACGCTAGAAAACTCAGCCAAGCCACATCAGTTCTTACTAATAAAATGATAGAGGAGTCTAAAAATATTCTGAGTTTACTGGGTATGCCATATATTCAAGCCAGTTCTGAAGGAGAGGCTACAGCGGCCTATTTGACTAAGGCCAATCTAGCTTACACATGTGCTAGCCAAGACTATGATTCGATACTATTCGGTGCCAAAAGACTAACACGGAACCTAACAATCAGTGGGAAGAGGAAAGTTCCTAATAAAAATATGTATTTTGAAGTGGAAACAGAAATAATCAAACTCGAAGATGTTTTGAACCTAAACAAACTAACGCACGAACAACTAATAGATGTTGGGATTTTGATAGGAACAGACTTTAATCCTGGTGGCGTGCCAGGAGTTGGACCCAAAACTGGCTTAAAGCTGGTCAAGGAATACGGCAAATTAGAAAATATCGAGAGAATAAAAAACGAACTTGCAGATATCCCATACAAAGAAATTCGTGAAATCTATCTACGTCCAAAAGTGTCGAACGTATATAACATAGAGTTCAGTGAACCTCAATATAATGCCGTCATAGACTATCTCTGCAGACAAAATAGCTTTTCGTTAGATCGAGTAACTGGATATCTGGAAAAGTTGAAGAAATCCATCACACAACGCACCCATACTCTAGAATCGTGGTTCTAACCATCTATAAAAAAGAAGAATTGTTAATCCATGCAGATTTTGATTCTAGCCATAACTAGAATAGCGATTCCTCAAATTGTCACGAAGTCGATGAGACAATTCATCAGCTGCATGTTTCTGACATTCATTGGGAGTCAGGGAATTTCCATTTGTAAACACAAAAGGTCCGTAAGCGTAATTCCCACCTACTTTAGGAGCTACTGGTTCCAGAGAGGAAAGAAGTGAATTGATGTAATTATCTACACTCTGGCCCTTCTCAGCATTAAATTGTTGCTCTCGGGTTAATTTACTAAGCATAGTCATCATCACCGATGGCTCTAGCTTTCTATACCCAAAGGCAGGGGAACCGGCACCAATTCTCCTCTCAATTCTAGTGGCATCTACATCAACCTTGGCTCCAATGATCATAGGCATTGGTTTATAAATTGAATCGATTTTAAGCTGCCATACCTCATCAACGTTTGAGATTGTTGCATCGAAAAATCCGTCCGTGACAGGATTTGTAGAAATTAGGAAGCTCCAATTTCTTGGATTTGATGAATATTTCTCGAAAAGATACTTTGCCAGATTATTATCCTGAAGAATTTCCATGTTAGAGTACCACGGAGTGAATGGGAGGCAATATAGACCTTTGCATATAAATAAGTTGTCGCCAGAATATCAAATCCTTTAGTAATCAACCTTTGAATATACATTTGGAAGTTTGGGGTGCTTATATTTTAGACCTCGACCAAGCTTCAAATGATGCTCTTGTCCCAATTTGTAAATTACCAAATCACCTATAAACGCCATTACTACTTGATAACATTCTACTATAGAATGGTCGAGAATGTGTCGAGCGTAGGCTAACTAGATACATAAATCGAATAATTTACACAATTAAATCATAAATTTTTGGTGTCCAAGGTATATGGAAATATGTGATGAGGATCATTAAACCTCGGTCAATCATCTGTTTGATATCAACTGGTTTGCGAGCTAATTTTGGGGGCATGCTCCAACGACATAATATTAAACAACCACATCTTGTCCCCATGTTAGCTACGAAAAGACTTTTAAATCGAAGCTGAAATAATATCCTATTCATAAGAGCCACAGCAGATCTCTAGCACATTTGGAAATTTATAGCCCAATTCGAAACTGGTACCTGGTTGACTTAAAAGATAGCAATACCCTCAGCAGAATGGATAATTGCCATTTGTGGGAGTTATTACAACTACCCGGTTGTCAATAAACTATTGTAACGGAAGACTTCCTTTAGTTATTCTCGAAGCAATGTGGTAGTAAAGAATTGACTAATATGCCTTATATTTATCTCCAAGAATGTTAGATGCAATTTTCAGTTGGAGTACCTCGTTAGTTCCTTCGTAGATGGTAGTCGCTCGCGTATCTAAGAAATGTCTTGCAACTCTACTACTCTTTGTATAAGCAGAAGAACCAAAAATTTGAATGGACCTATTGGCTGAATCAAACGCAGAATTGCTGGCATGAAGTTTAGCCATTGTGGCTAAAACGTCTGCCTCAGATCTTAACTTACAATATAAACTGTTATTTCTATTTAACTTCAATAGCCATTGACTGTAGTCATTTTTTAGTTGTTCTACATAATCATGTAATATTTGTCTTGCAACAGCTGCCCTGTAGACCAACCATCGAGAACTTTCAATATTAACTGCAATCCTAGACAGATGTCTCTGAATCAATTGTTTTTTAGCAAGAGAAGAACCGTGTTGGCTTCGTATTTTTGAATATTTTTTAGTCTCCTCTAGACAGTCTTTCATTACACCTATTGACCCGGCTGCAACACTAAGCCTGCCATCTATTAATGCGCTGTAAGCGATATTTAGGCCTTCTCCTCTCAATCCCAAAATATTTTTTTTTGGGACAATACAATCTTCAAAATTAATCACTGCATTATTGATACTCAGCAAGCCTAGCTTATTTTTTATCTCGTTTCTAGAAATACCTCTAGAATCCCCATCAACGATAAAGGCAGAGATCTTTCCATGATGAGTGCCCCCAGACTCTCGTGCATAGGTTGTCAAGACATTCGCAAGGGTGCCGTTTCCAATCCAGTGTTTCTTACCATTTAGAACAAAATGCTCGCCTTTATCCTCGAATTTTGTGATCATAGACGATGGATCACTTCCTGATAAAGGCTCAGTCAAAGCAAATGCCATAATATTTCTGCCAGAACATGTCTTTGGAAGATATTCACTCTTTTGGCGATCATTCCCCCAACCCTGTAGGACCATTTGTCCTATTGAAGTGTGGGTAGAAAAGAATGTTCTGAGAGAGCTGCCCTCCTCGCCTATTCTCTCTATAGCTAGAGTATAAGTAAGAATATCATATCCTAAACCTCCAAAATTTCTCGATACGGGACACCCAAGCATTCCGATTTTGGAAAATTTTGGTATTATTTCGTTGTTTGACTTTTCTTCCAGGTAGCACATTTCCTCGTACTGGCGAAGAGACTTACAGGTCTTATCAATCATATTTAAGAACTTTCTCTGCTTGTCTGAAACCTTGAAACTCATTTGCGATAAGTTCGAATATGACATAGTGATTGTAATATTAGTCGGTAATAAATGAAAGTATTTATGCCCACCCTAGCAAAAGAAATGTCAGTAGTTTTATTCAAGTGAACGGGTTATCCTAGATGAAGATTGAAGGGAATAACTAATTGCAAATCGAAGCGAGCTATGAACAACAACCTAAAGATTGGCGCTTTCTTTAGTAGTTTGGAACGTTCAAGGTTTTTATTTCAACATTCGGAGCCATAACTCTGTTCGTCGCAATAATGACAAGTAATATACTGAAGTAATGAAATCGGTCATTTATCGCACACTTTCTTGCACTATCTAGTATGCTATCTCCGATAGTAACCAGTGATGCCTGCTTCGAGAACGCTTACAAGAAATCTGTGGGAATGGCTTCTACAGTCACAAAATTACTTGGCACAATCTGAATTTTTATATCACTGTTATAAGAATGGCAGAGCATTTAAATAGTTTCGGTATATCTTGAAGATAAGTGAATTAGATGCCAGTCGCAATAATTCCGGATATTAGCGAACAACACTGTATCGGCTGTGCACTCTGTGTTGAGATTTGTACAGCTCTTGGCCCAGACGTGTTGAGAGTAAAACCTGTGGAAGGATGGAAAAGAGGTAAGGCATTTGTCTTTTACCCAGAAAGATGCATCTCTGATGGAGCATGTATAGGAGTTTGCCCCACAAAAGCGATCTTCTGGATGAGGCCAATGGATTACACTCCTGGTCAGCCCATTCCTTTGAAAAAGAATGCAGTGTTCACAAAGGGCTGGGAAGAGGGATAGCTTTCCCTACAGCCTTCAAATCTCTCTTTTTTTGCTAGCTAGAAAAATAGAATAAGTACTCTAGTTTTGGCCTAGGGATTGCATATGGGTTTTTACCATCTTTATTGACTAATGGCTAGACCCATTATCTCGTTCGTTCCCCTATTATAGTCTGACCGCGACTTGGTATGTTTGATTGATATCGCAGTTTTCCAAGTTTTTGCATGGCTCATATAACCAGGATTATAACATTCCTAAAAAGAATTTGGTAATCATTGAGCCCGGACATACTTTATATTACAAGTAGACCTAGTTGTCATTAATCATCGGTATGAAACTCAAGTCTTTGTTATCTGCACTACTTTTGATGGTAATTATACCCTTGATGATAACCACGGTAGTACTATCCGCAGATGGTCAGAATGCTAAACCTTCTAGTTCATCACAGGGTAGACCCCAGATAATAAATACATTGCACTCTATCAAGTTCGACATTCCTTATCCAGCGTCCAACAGCATTAGGACTCATCCATTTACTTATACATTTAAGAACCCAATTACTGAAAGCTGGATTTTGAACATACAGAACAACTTATCATATGCGTCCAGACCAGACGCAAAAGTTGTAATAAAGTTGCAGGAGCCTCAACCCAGTCAGAAATTCATCGAAATCGCAATGTATGGTAGCTCGGCATCATATCGGTTTTGGGCCGCCGTAAACGAGGTAGAATCAGGCTATATCAGATTATATGACAAAAGTGGTATCGATGGATGGTCACCTGCTAACTTCATTAATGTTGGGTATGATAGTAATCAAGGCTTATCAATTAACAGTGGCGTAAAAGTCCTGGTGGACAGATTATCGGTCAACGGTTTTACTTTAGGCTCCATATCGGTTTATGGAAAGGATGACACGAATTCTCCCCTGAATACATATTCTGGTAGTTTGTCATTTGAAACATTTTGGGGAAAGCCTTCTGATTCCCCAATTTATTATTTACCTTTAGTTATGTCAGTTGGGGTAGGGGGCCTCATAGTTGCTTTGCTTGTAATTAAGAAAAGGGAAAAGGTAGAAGCTTAGTAATGTTTCACATGCTCAAATTCTTAGTTTCGGAAATATCATAGGTTGGATAGAACGGAAGAAGGGACTATTAGAATATCTAACCTCATTCCGATGAACCTGGACGGAGCGAATGGGTTTTAGCATATTTTTATTAGAGCAGGCTTTCTCTAATTTAACTATTGAGAAAGGGCAAGATAATAGCTTTAGAGGGTCCAGACAAAGCCGGAAAAATGACACAGTCCAAATTATTAGTTGATTCTTTGAGGAAATCTGGAAGAATAAGTGTTGTAATGGATTTCCCTGATTACTCTACGCCAATTGGTATGGAGATAAGTGCATTCTTAGAAGATAAGCGAGACTATTCTAATGAAGTAAAGCACATGTTAATGTCAGCCAATAGATGGGAAAGGAAAAGAGAAATAGAAAGCTTGGTGAAGACAGGTACGATAGTTGTAATCAATAGATATTATCAGTCAAACCTTGTCTACGGAATATCCAATGGTTTGAATATTGACTGGCTGTTAAATTTGGATAAAGGCTTGCCTAAAGAAGACATAGCTATAGTAATAAATATTAGCCCATCCACAGTAAAGCTACGCACAGAAAAGTTAGACTTGTTCGAAAGGAGTGAGAAATTGTTGTTGGCTGTGAACAAAAATTACAGTAAACTTGCCAAGCGGTTCAGTTGGAAAATCATGAGCGGTGATAACAGCAAGGAACAAGTGCATCAAGATATTTTAAATCTTCTCAAAAGAGAGAAAATAATTTGAACTTTTACGTCATTTAATAATACTTTAATAAAGTGTCAAAGATATTCTATTGCATAATTCAAAACAGGATTTACTCACCACCTGCCTAATTGTTTTCCTTCCAAACCTATCCCTAACCGCATGCATCTACCATACTCTGAAATCAGTCAAATCGTCGAAATATCATTAGTCGGAATAGCTCCATAGACTACATAAAAGCAAAGCATTTAAAATACATGCTACGATCTTCAGTTTCATTCAATGGCAATAAATTAATATGAAGTTTGTTGGTGAGATTACAGATCCAGTTCATCGAAATATCCGCTTCACTGACATCGAGAGAGAACTTTTGGATACTGCCATTTTGCAGCGCCTCAGGAGAATAAAACAACTCTCTGGCGCACACTTAGTGTACCCGAGTGCACATCATTCTAGATTCGAGCACTCAATTGGCACAATGCATGTGGCAGGCTACGCAGGAGAAACACTATTAAATAAGTCATATTTGAATACGGAAGAGAATGTTCAAGAGCTACGATTAGCAGCATTGCTTCATGACGTAGGGCACGGGCCATTTTCGCATTTATTCGAAGAGATCTTGGAGAATAAATCTAAACGGACTCATGAAAACTTGGGCAAGGAAATAATATCTAGAACTGAGATTAGCGATATCCTCGAGAGGTACGGGTACAAATCAAATATTGTCTGTCAGTTATCCTTTGGTGAGTCAAAAATAAAATTTCTAAATGAGGTAATTGCTGGGGCACTTTCAGCAGATATTATGGATTATTTACCTAGAGACGGGTTATTTACTGGGGCAGAATATGGCAAAATAGACTATCACAGGCTAATAAGTTCTTTTGAGGTTGTCTCTAATGCACACCTTGCCCTTAACAGGTCTGCCATTTATTCATTCGAATCTATGTTGATCTCGAGATACGAAATGTTCAAAGCAGTCTATTTCCATAAAACGGTTCGATCTGCAGAAGTTATGCTTCTACAAGCCATGAGACTAGCTGACGAACATCTGAACCTTACTGGCGGGGATATAGAAGATTATTTAAAGTTAACAGATGACTCAACTCTTGAGAAGATAGATTCTCTAGGTGGTTTAAATGATATTGCAGTACAGTTAGTAAATGATTACAGAAACAGAAAGTTGTTGAAGTGTGTTTATGAAAAATTCATACATAAAAACAATGACTTTTATAGGAAAATAGGCAGACAATCGCTGAATCGACTGGCGCTGCAAATATCAGACGATGCCACGGTACAAGATAGCTCAGTGTTTGTGGATAAATCCGGGGCTTCATCTATGCCTCTTACACCAACTAAAGATGAAATAAGAACTATTATGCTAATAGATAAGGCAGAGGCCTACGAAACTCCCGTTTCAGAAATCCCTCTTATTGATTCTTTAACTGGCGTTTTCGACGTTCTACGAGTATATACTACCTCCAAAAACAGGGAAAACGTTAGACAATCGGCGCTCAAAATTCTTGGTGTAGAACATTTTTCGGCATCACGAAAGCAAGGAATAACGTAAAGATGAGTAACACGGATTTCAGCAAGAAACGGATAGTTATAAAATTGAGCGGTAGCAATTTCAGCATCGACGGTGCCAATATCAAAGATTCACTTTCGAACTATGCTCGAATGTTATCAGATGTCAATGACAAGTATCAGCCGATAGTCGTTGCTGGAGGGGGAATAACTGCTCGAACCTACATTAAAATCGCGAGAGGCCTTGGAGCAGATGAGGCAAACCTAGACAATATAGGGATCGAAGTATCGCGCTTGAATGCCAGATTAATAATGGTCGCACTAGGAGATCAAGCCTACCCTCAAGTTCCAAGAAATTTAGAAGACGTTGCTATCGCAGCATCCAGTGGTAAAATAGTGGTCACAGGCGGTTTGCACCCTGGACAGAGTACAAACGCTACTTCCGCTCTAATAGCAGAAACAGTGAAGGCGGCTAGGTTTCTAAACGCCACTGACGTAGACGGAATTTATGATTCAGATCCCAAGATTAACGAAAATGCAAAATTGTTCAAGAGAATCACGATCAATGAGTGTATGAAAATTCTAGGGAATGAAAATTCAATGGCTGGAACGTATGAGCTGCTCGATATCGTAGCGCTCAAGGTAATAGAACGGTCTGGCATTTCTACGATGGTTATCCGCTCTAACGTACAGAATATCAGGAGCGCAATCCTCAGCGACGGTTACACCATAGGGACTGAGATAATTGCAAATCATTCACAAAGATGAGATCCACTCAAGCGATAGCCTTAATTCTCCCTGTAAACTCTAAAATGCCATCAGCTACCATCTTTTGGCATAATTCCTCACCTTTGTGTACGGGCATTGGTTTCGACTGTGCCTTTGCATACCCGTCTTTATCACAAATAAACAGTATTGCCTCATTTTCCTTTATGGCTTTTCCCGCAAGCATTTCTTCTCCTACAGGCTCGAAATTGCTATTGACTTGCTTAACAGTATATGTAAGAAATGCAAATCCAGTATAATCGAATAATTTCATCTGAGCTTTTTGTGCTCTCTCGTGCCCGAGAAGTGCGGCTTTATGATATTGCATATTGTTTTTATTTCATCTATAAATATTGCCTTCAATTATGCTAATCTAGCTTGCTCGCTTCGCTTGGCTTATATTGAACATTCGAAAGTTT
>NZ_QURE01000001.1 GCF_009898475.1 Nitrososphaera sp. AFS
AGGGCCGCTAAACGCCGGGAGTAACTCTGACTCTCTTAAGGTAGCCAAATGCCTTGTCGGGTAAGTTCCGACGTGCATGAATGGAACAACGAGGGCCCCTCTGTCCCCGCCTGCAGCCCGGTGAAGCCACATAATGTGGACGAACAGTCCACAAACCTCTGTCGGGGAGAGAAGACCCTGTGGAGCTTTACTGCAGCCTGTTGTTGCGTTATGGTTACGGATGCAGAGAGTAGCTGGGAGTCTGCGAAGTTAATCCTCCGGGATTAATGGAGACACCGTTGTAACACCAGCCATTCGTTACCGTTTCGCTAACCCGCTCGACGGGGACAACGGCAGGTGGGCAGTTCGGCTGGGGCGGCACCCCCTTGAAAAAGTATCGAGGGGGCCCAAAGATTGGCTCAGGCGGGACAGAAATCCGCCGGTGAGGGCAAAGCCATAAGCCAGTCTGACTGGATTCCCAATGATACGGAATTCAGAGGCGAAAGCCGGGCTTAGCGATCCATCATGACCTCACTATTGGGGGCTGATGGTGACAGAAAAGTTACCCTAGGGATAACAGGCTCGTCGCGGGCGAGAGCTCCTATCGACCCCGCGGTTTGGTACCTCGATGTCGGCTCTTCCCATCCTGGTTCTGCAGCAGGAGCCAAGGGTGGGGCTGCTCGCCCATTAAAGGGGAACGTGAGCTGGGTTTAGACCGTCGTGAGACAGGTCGGTCTCTGCCTGACAGGGGCGCGGTTGTTTGAGGGGAAGTTGCCCCTAGTACGAGAGGAACAGGGCAGCGCAGCCTCTGGTTTATCAGCTGTCCGACAGGGCACGCTGAGCAGCTAAGCTGTCTAGGATAACTCCTGAAAGCATCTAAGGAGGAAGCCTTTCCCGAGAAAAGACAGCCTTCCGAAAGGAGAAGGGTGGCCATAGAAGATGGCGTTGATGGGACGGGGGTGTACGCATCAAGCTTCGGCGAGGTGTTCAGCCCGCCGTTTCCAATAACCCAACGCACCTGCTATAAACTAGGTGTAGTCGTGGAGGTAAATGCGCATTTGAACACGTAGAATTGTTGTGGGTCAGATTGTAGGTAGATCTATACGTGGCAGATCCTTATTTTTCTAAAATTAAATGTTATCAATGAGAGTATTTTTGCTAAAGGGCATTTCGTAACGGTTCTAAGTACAGTTAGGATCTGTAGCACAGAGCTACTGAAGGACAACTTAGAATGAAAAGATATTCTGGATGAGTCACGAATTGCAACTCACCCAGAATTGTTCCCCATCGGTTTGGTCGATGCGATTAAACATTGATGATCATGTAATTTAAACCATACTTACCAAATAGACTCATATCCTAGCAAAAGGACAGAGACGAAGATATTTTAAAGAGGAGGATGTATATGAATTGTCTAGCATTGAGCGGAGACAATAAACAGTTTCTTTCGCAACAGCTACTATGGATTGGAATTTCTTTAGGCATAAGTCTCGCTATTTCATTTTTAATACCCTTTCCTTATTCCTTGCCCATAATTATCGCAGTTTTTATTTTGCTTAGCTTCTATGTAAGGAAGAGAACTCTAAAGAGGATGGGCATGTCTGGTGCATCAATGTTTGGTTATAATTCGCTGAGCTATTATTGTATGAATTGTGGAACAAAGCACAATCAAGCCTCTTGTCCAAAGTGCGGATCAAAAATGAAAAGAGTGGGCTCATAAGAGGCAATTAGCATACACTTTTTGATCGATTGCGGCTACATCAAGCTGCGAGAGCATCTGCATATGTGCTGTGCGGTACAAGAAAGGTAGATACTATCACGCCAAAATATGGGTTCTGCCAGCTGTGGATGAAATCATGCTAACCAAAATTCCAACGTTTAGTAGTCTGCCTGAACCGAACGCACTAGTTTATCACAAAATGCAAATGTTCACATCACTACATCACTAATAGTTAGGTCAGTTGTATTTAGTCCCAATTTGTAAAACATACTATCGAGATTCGTTTCTCGTTGAATTCTAATATTCTAGGTAAGCCTTGTAGCTCCGTGCTTTTCAGGTACAAACGCAGGTATATATACAGCCGGTTTATAAAGCCCATGTAGTATGCCTCAAACAAAACCCATTGTCAGCATAGAAAATGTGGTTGCGTCGGCGACAGTAAACCAAACGGTAAACTTAAACTTAATTACACAAATATTTCCAGATGTAGAATATCATCCTGATCAATTCCCAGGGCTTGTTTTCAGGTTGAAATCGCCGAAAACAGCCACACTCATATTTAGCTCAGGGAAGATGGTATGTACTGGTGCAAAATCGGAAGAGCAGGCCATTAAGGCCGTGAGAAATGTAGTTCAAAAATTAAAAAAGGGAGGAATTCCGGTTGAACATGAACCACAGATTGAAATTCAGAACATAGTTGCTTCTGCTAGTTTGGGCGGCAAAATTCATTTAGAGCTTGCTGCGAGAGTTCTTCCTAGGAGCATGTATGAACCTGAACAATTCCCAGGTTTAATACACAGGATGCTGGACCCAAAAACAGTGATCCTCCTTTTTGCAAGTGGTAAATTGGTTTGTACAGGAGCAAAAAAAGAGAGCGAGGTATACAGGGCCGTCCACAACCTCCATATGTTATTGGAAGAAAAGAACCTTATGATATATGAAAGCTGATGGAACCGTTAGTTGTGTTCATCAGAATTTCTGCCTGTGAGATTTAGATATGCCAGAGCCTTAACTCGGAAGATATCGAAAAAGGCATGCCAGAGATTTGGCTCAAATATGGTAATACACAGGTCGCACTTAATATAAAATTAGAGAACCTACAAGCAGAAATCTCGCCCGAGGTCCAGAACATTTCAGAGGATGAGATTATCAGGGAACTACACTCCATACCCTTATCCAGCAAAACGTTAGTCTTAACTCTGTCTGAGTCTCCGGCTGTTAATAGAGTTGCCTCTATGCTTAGCCAGATGAGTGAAGCTAAGGGTTATCAACCACCTGAGATTAAAACTCTAGAAAGGGCTGCCACACACGATTCAGAGAAAGGGTTTAACATAGGAACTGCGGATTCTCCGCTATATCTTAATAAACAATATAGCGATGTCGTATTTATTTCGAGAGTATCTTACGATCCATTGTTTGGGTTTAGCGGTACACCAACTTTGCTTTTGCGAAGATACATGTACTCTCAAATGCTGAAAGCTTATGAGTCAAGGAATTGCGATATTCCAACGCCAGGAGCTAGGTGTCCTCCTCTTGAAGAGGCGCTAACTAGTTCCTCTAGTATTACTGCTTATTCTTTAGAGGTTGTCGAATCCGGCTCAATCATATTAGGAGTTTTCGCAGGCAAGGTGGCCGATGCCTTTAGAAAGGCCATAGAAAACTTATCCTCAACTGAGATTGCAGTAGAGCAAACAAAATCTTTAATCCTGAGTGGCACTGATGAATCGGACATCGATTTATCTACATCATTGAACCTGCTTTGGAATTCTGCTCATGTGATTCAGGAGGAAGGTTCAGCTGTTTTATTGGCTGAAAATCGAAGAGGTCTGGGTAAAGGAGCTCTTAAAATGTTTCTGGAGGGAAAGCTAAGAGTTGATGACATAGCCAGACACGGGTTCTATACTGAAGGTTTAGAACATCTCCTGTACCTCCAGAATCTACGAGAGAGATACCAACTAGGTATTCTATCCACTCTGCCACAATGGTATCTGTCAAAATTAGGCCTTGAGAGTTACAGAGGAACGAGAGAACTTTTAAGCAGATTGTTGAGTAGATATGGAAAGAAAAGCAAGATACTGGTCTCACGAATAGGTTATGCTCACCTGCTAAAGACGGATCGCGATGTAAGATAAGGTTCGACTTAATCGCGTTCAGATTGCGAGAGAGCACCTCTGACAACTCTTGCTTCATTGACGAAGTACCACTACCGTCATCTCACTTAATAGAATGATACCTTGTTGACCTAAACTTAAATAATAATAATTCAGCCAATAAGTGGAACAAAATACATTTTTATCCAATAATCCGTGCTGGCTTTGGCGTTGGCAGTGAGAATGATTGCCTCCGATCTAGCTGTTTAGTTTTAGCCTAAACAACTAAACGCTAACGATACGGCCATAGCTTTAGCTTAAACGACTGCGAATAAATTGATTCACGAGCTATATTGTTCCTCTCAAACACCGATAGATTATTTATTCAAAAGTTGGGTTACGGAATTAGATTCTACCCAGCACAAAAGTTATTGTCGTTCATTAGGGGAGCAGAATTGTCCGACGAGAAAGGAGAAAATGTGCCAAGTTGAGGTTGTTTACACCGATGGTATAAGCAAACATCTATGCCATTATACCTCTAAAGCATAGAGAATAAATCGGCGTTTGGCCAAAAGGAGAAATCTTGTCATTCTTATCTGGAATAATCACATACCTATGGGCTCCACATAGCAATCGATGGATTTCAGATGCGGTTTCGTAATTGATTGAAGTGACGAAGCCGAAAAATGGACACATGAGATATGAATTATTGAAAAAAATTGGTACTATTAAGTTATTTAGGCGACTGGTCACCTTCAGCAGCAGAAGATAATGAGTCTTTTATTGAGCTACTCTACCTCCGAATTTTATAGATACATGCATAAGAAATATTCATTTTTTCAATATCCTTATATATCCATTTGAGGAACAAGTGAAGATTTCGTGATGACTCAAATTCAAATAGCCGTCCGTCATCTAATTGACTTAGGGGTATAATCTAAGAAATGTCGAGCGATAAAAAAACGGTAGAGATTACCAACCATACGTATCAGCCAAAGCATGAGATTCTAGCTAAGGATCAGGCACAAGAAATTTTAAAAAAATACAATACAAAACCGGCACAGTTACCTTATATTATGATGGATGATAAAGGAATAGAGAATTTGGACGTTCGGCCCGGCGATGTAATTAAAATAACCAGAAAAAGTGCAACCGCAGGTGAAAGTGTATATTACCGCTATGTCGTAGAATCTTGAGTTTATTATAATGTGGCCCATAATTAATGATCTACTGCGAAGAGACGGAATTGCTAGACAACATCTGAATTCATACAATGAGTTCATGGAACGGGGACTTCAGAGCATCATTGATGAGGTCGGAGAAATTGAAATAGAAACAGCGGAGTACCCATACAAAATCAAGCTTGGAAAGATCAAACTACAGCAACCCCGCATTATGGAACTTGATGGATCTATCACACACGTTGCACCCATGGAAGCTAGACTACGCAATCTAACTTATGCCTCACCCATTATGCTTGAATGCAGCATCGTAGAAGATGGTAAAATCTTGGAGTCTAGATTTATTCATATCGGCGATATGCCAGTAATGGTCAAATCAAATGCATGCATCCTGCACACTTTGTCTGAACCTAAGCTTGTGGAGGTAGGCGAAGACCCCCGCGATCCTGGCGGCTATTTCGTGATAAATGGATCGGAACGTGTGATCGTGGGCTTGGAAGATCTTTCGTATAACAAGATCATTGTAGACACAGAGGAAACGTCGGGAGCCCTACTTTACAAGGCCAAGGTCTATTCTTCAATTGTAGGCTATAGGGCCAAGCTAGAACTGATAATGCGGCCTGACGGGTCTGTGGTTGGTAAGATTCCTGGTTCTCCTGTTGACATTCCTTTAATTACACTCGTTCGAGCCCTTGGACTGGAGTCAGATAGGGACATAGCAAACGCTGTTACATTAAACCGAACCATCCAGGATGAGCTTGAACCATCTTTTGAAAAAGCTGGAGAAATAGTGTCAAGCAGGGATGCTATTGTCTACATAAGTAAAAGAATTGCGCCTGGAATGCTTGAGGAGTTTCAAATAAAGCGAGCAGAAACCCTACTTGATTGGGGTTTGTTACCACATTTAGGTAAAAACCCTGACAATCGGCATGAAAAGGCATTATTCTTGGGAGAAGCAGCTAGTAAGTTGGTAGAATTGAAGTTAGGTTGGGTAGACGCTGATGACAAAGATCATTATGGAAACAAAGTAATCAAATTTGCAGGTCAGATGCTTGCAGATCTGTTCAGGACTGCTTTCAGGAATCTTATCCGAGACATGAAGTATCAGCTCGAGCGTTCAGGCCAAAAAAGAGGCATCAATGCGGTCGCAGCCGCCGTAAGACCAGGCATAATCTCCGATAAGCTTAACAATGCTATTGCGACAGGAAACTGGGGCAGGGGTAGAGTCGGTGTCACACAGCTGCTTGATAGAACCAATTACATGTCAACAATCAGCCATCTACGTAGGATACAATCTCCGTTAAGTAGAAGTCAACCCAACTTTGAGGCGCGTGATTTACACGCCACACATTTTGGTAGAATATGCCCGGCTGAAACACCCGAGGGTTCTAATTGTGGCCTTGTAAAGAACCTGGCACTTTCCGCTGTGATTTCAGTTAGCGTGTCATCAGCCGAAATTGTAGAAAAACTATTTGAATTAGGCGTGGAACATGTCGATGAAGCTAACGAGGGGCTAAGGAGCATTGGTGCTAGAATATTTGTAGATGGGCGGTTGATCGGATATGCAGAAGATGGACAGCGTTTGTCTAATATCCTGAAAGATATGAGGAGGACCGGAAAAATTCATCCCCACGTGGGTATTTACTTTTATTCTTCAGCCAACGAAAATGCGACTAGACGACTATACGTAAGTTGTAACGCTGGCAGAGTACTCAGACCATTGGCGGTAGTCAAAGATGGCAAGGTACTTGTGACTAATGAGATAATTGAGAAGATAAATAAAAAATTCTTGTCTTGGACTGACCTCCTTTATATGGGAATGATTGAGTTAGTTGATGCAAACGAAGAAGAAAATTGCTATGTTGCTATTGAAGCTGCACAGTTAGAAAATTCACATACTCACTTAGAGATATTTTCATCAGCGATCTTAGGTGTAGGAGCGTCAATTATTCCATATCCGGAGCATAATCAATCTCCGAGAAACACATATGAAAGTGCCATGGCCAAACAAAGTCTAGGTTTCTCTACTCCATTAATGAATGCTAGCACTTACGTAAGACAGCATTTTATGCTTTATGCTCAGACTCCGATGGTGAGCACCAAGGCAATAAGCCTCCTAGGTCTAGATGATAGGCCTACCGGTCAGAACTGCGTCGTCGCTGTTTTACCTTTCGAAGGTTACAATATCGAGGATGCAATCGTGTTCAACAAATCCTCAGTTGAACGTGGCCTTGGCCGCACTTTCTTCTATAGAGTGTACGAAGCAGAGTCTAAACAGTATCCTGGAGGCATGAAAGATACATTCGAGCTTCCCTCCTCAGATGCAAATGTACGGGGATTTAGAGGAGAGAGAGCGTACAGGTTACTGGAGCAAGACGGCGCGATAATGCATGAAGCTGTCGTCACCGGCGGTGACATTTTAATTGGAAGAACCTCTCCGCCACGATTTATGGAGGAATACAAGGAATTTGAGGTGAAGGGTCCGTATCGTAGGGACACATCTGTAGGAGTAAGGCCATCAGAAAATGGGGTAGTGGATACAGTTATCATGACTCAGTCCATTGAAGGAGGGAAAATGTACAAAATTAGAGTGCGTGACATGCGAATCCCGGAAATTGGTGACAAGTTCGCTTCGAGGCATGGTCAGAAGGGTGTAATTGGTATGCTCGTCAATCAAGAAGATCTTCCTTATACTGAAGATGGAGTTGTGCCTGACATCATGATTAATCCCCATGCATTCCCATCCCGTATGACTGTTGGGCAATTCATGGAATCTTTGGGAGGAAAAGCCGCATCATTGAGATGTCGCACTGTTGATGGATCAGCTTTCCTGGGAGAAAAATTAGATGACTTGAGACCAATTTTGGAGGAGCACGGCTTCAAATATAGCGGCAAAGAAGTCATGTATGAGGGTAGGACAGGCAAAAAGTTTCCTGCTGAAGTATACATTGGTGTAGTGTACTACCAAAAATTGCATCATATGGTCGCAGACAAAATACACAGTAGAGCAAGAGGCCAAGTCCAAATGCTAACTAAACAACCCACTGAAGGTAGAGCTCGAGGAGGAGGGCTGAGGTTCGGAGAAATGGAACGGGATTGTCTAATTGCTTACGGAGCATCGATGATGCTTAAGGACAGATTGTTGGAGGAGTCAGACAAAGCTGAGGTTAATATTTGTGAAAGATGCGGCCTGTTAGCTTACTATGATGTTAAACAAAGACGGTATATCTGCAGAGTAGACGGAGATAAAGCTAAGATCTCTTCGGTGGTTATCGCGTATGCCTTTAAACTTTTATTACAAGAAATGATGAGTCTTAACATCGCTCCTCGGCTGCTAGCTAGGGAGAAGGTGTAGGAGGGACGATATATGGAACAACCGCTTAAGGTTCTTGGTGGAATCAAATTCAGTGTCTGGTCGCCGGTGGAAATTCGAAAATTCAGTGTTGCTGAGATAACAGCTCCAGAGACATACGATGAGGATGGCATGCCAGTCCAAGGCGGATTGATGGATAATAGGCTAGGGACGTTAGAGCCTGGACAGAAGTGCGCAACTTGTGGTAACACTTCGGCCAAATGTCCTGGCCATTTCGGGCATATAGAACTTGCAGAGCCAGTTCTCCATATTGCTTTTGTCGATGACATTCACAAACTGCTCGTGATAACTTGTCGTTCGTGTAATAGACTAAAACTAAATTCAGAAGAACTAGCCAAATATCAGAATTTGAGAGATGGCAAAGCTGCTTATGCGGTCATCACTTTGGAAAATGTAAAAGCTGATATAATTGAGAAGGCCAAAAAAGTTCACATCTGTCCTCACTGCCAAAAAGAACAGAATGACCTAGTTTTTACCAAGCCAACAATCTTTGTTGAGAAAACCGAAGCTGGTGAAAACCGATTACTACCTATTACGATAAGGGAACGTTTAGTGCATATCTCTAATGAGGATCTGGCACTCTTGGGTTATGACCCCTCGACAGCAAGGCCGGAATGGTTTGTACTGCAAGTCTTACCCGTTCCTCCTGTCACTGTGAGACCTTCTATAATCCTAGAGACTGGAATTAGGTCAGAAGATGATCTGACACATAAACTTGTTGATATCATTCGAGTGAATCAGAGACTTAAGGAAAGTAAGGAAGCTGGCACACCACCACTCATCGTTCAGGATCTGGTGGACCTATTACAGTACCACGTTACCACATATTTTGATAATGAAGTTTCAGGCATTCCACAAGCACATCACAGGTCAGGCAGACCACTTAAGACTCTTACCCAAAGGTTAAAGGGCAAAGAAGGGCGATTTAGAGGCTCACTCTCCGGGAAAAGGGTTGATTTCTCTAGCAGAACTGTAATTTCTCCTGATCCGAATTTGGAGATCTCTCAAGTGGGGGTCCCAGTCGATGTGGCTAAAAAGCTTACGATTGCTCAAACGGTCTCTCAATGGAATGAAGAAGAGTTAAAAAAACTTGTCATCAATGGCCCAAATATCTATCCAGGAGCAAATTATATCATAAGACCTGACGGGGTCAAAATTAGATTGGATTACGTTAATGATAGAAAGGTGATTGCAGAATCACTTTCCTCAGGTTATATGGTTGAAAGGCATCTTGCGGAAGGTGATATAGTCATTTTCAACAGGCAACCCTCGTTGCATCGTATGTCAATAATGGCACACTACGTAAGGGTACTCCCATATCGCACTTTTAGGCTCCATCCGGCTGTTTGCCCACCATACAACGCCGACTTTGACGGGGACGAAATGAATCTTCATATCCCGCAAAGCGAGGAAGCGAGGGCTGAGGCGGCATTGCTGATGAGGGTCCAAGACCAGCTCATCTCCCCTAGGTATGGCGGTCCCATTATTGGCGGAATAAGAGATTTTATTACTGGAGCTTTCATTCTAACGAGTGATAACACAACACTGACAAGGGAAGAATTTGCGAATTTGGCTCTTGTTGGTGGGTACAAGGGACCTCTTCCAGAACCTGGAGTCAACAAAGATGGTCAAGGACTATTCTCCGGGAAGCAATTATTCACTCTTTTTCTCCCACGAGATTTTAACTTTGTAATCACATCTAAATGGAACAAGGCGACTAAAGGAGAAGGCAAGGATGTAGTAATAAGGAACGGAGAATTACTCAGTGGGGTCATTGATAAAGCTTCAATCGGAGCTGAGGAACCTGACAGCGTTTTACACAGAATAGTCAAAGATTACGGAAATGACGTTGCAAGGAAATTTTTGGATTCAATTTTAGTGATGCTGAAAACGTTCATCACTTACAGGGGCTTTTCTTATGGGTACTCTGATTTATGGCTAGAGCCAGAAAAAAAGCAGGAAATTTCAAATGTTATTCATAAAGCATATGAAAAAGTTTACGAGCTCATACAACAGTATAAGGACGGTTCACTCCCGCTAACACGAGGCTTGGCAGCTGAAGAAGCATTGGAGCTATATGTGGTCAATGAATTGTCCAGAGCAAGAGATAGAGCAGGAAAAACGGCAGACAGAGCGTTTCCGGATAATAATTCAGGTGTCATTATGGCGTCGACCGGTGCAAGGGGGTCGACACTGAATATCGGCCAAATGACTGCGGCGTTAGGACAACAGTCTATTAGAGGAAGACGAATCTATAAAGGCTATCGTTATAGGGCTCTACCCCATTTTAAAACTAATGATACAAACCCGGATGCAAAGGGTTTCGTCAAATCAAATTATAGAGATGGGCTAAACCCGCTAGAGTTCTTTTTTCATGCCATGGGCGGCCGAGAAGGCTTGGTCGATACTGCGGTCAGAACCCAACAGTCAGGCTATATGCAGCGACGCCTGATAAATGCTCTTGAGCATCTCAAAATCGAATACGATCGGACTGTTCGCGATCCTCATGGAAATATTATACAGTACTTGTATGGCGAAGATGGCATTGATCCTGCGAAAAGCGACCATGGAGAGGCAGTGAACATTTCTAGGTTGATAGTCAGTGAGCATCTGGAAGATGATGGTAAAATCGCTACCGATAAAGAGCTTCAGGAGGCCATTTCCATTTATTCGAACGAGCTGAATCCTAAAATTAAGTCAGACTTGTATACGTTTCTTTCTGAGAATAAAATTAGTAAAGATGGGCTGAAAAGGGTAATGCGAAAAGCACTTGATCTTATTGATAGAGCTATGGCTGAGCCAGGAGAGGCAGCAGGAGTTGTGACCGCTCAATCTATCGGGGAACCTGGTACACAAATGACACTGAGAACATTTCATTTTGCTGGGGTAAAAGAGAGAAATGTGACGTTAGGACTTCCAAGGCTAATTGAGCTGGTTGACGCTAGGAAAAAACCAGTGACGCCGACGATGGACATATACTTAGATGCTAAACATCGAGTGAGCCGGGAGAAAGCGCTAGAGGTAGCTCGAGAAATAATATTTACTCGGGTGAATGATTTAATTGAAAAGACAGATGTCGACTATGCTGGGATCCTTACCTTTCATTTATCTGAGCTCAAGCTTGTGGAGAGAGGTTGCGAGTTGCAAGATGCTTATCAAGTTTTGAAAGGCTCGAAGAAAAAATACGAAGTCTCAATTAATGAGACAAAGTTTCTTATAAAGGTGGCCATACCCGGCGAGCCAGATGCTCAGACTTTGTTAGCACTAAAGAACAAAATGCTTAATGCTAGAGTCAAAGGTGTGCCGGATATCGAACGGGTCACAATTGTGAAGCAAGAGGAGGAATGGGTTATTCAAACTGCAGGATCTAACTTGGCAAAGGTTGTGGCAGTTGATGGTATTGACACATCTAGAATAACAACAAATAATGTCTATGAAATTTGGCAGACTCTCGGGATAGAAGCCGCTAGAACGGCTTTAGTAAAGGAAATTACTAATACGCTGGAAGAACAAGGTTTGGAAGTCGATATACGTCATATAATGCTGGTGGCTGACCTCATGACTTCAAAGGGATATCTTCAGCAGATTGGCAGACACGGCATCGCGGGCACTAAAACATCGGTACTGGCAAGGGCAGCATTCGAAATTACGGTTCCGACAATAGCCAAGGCGTCACTTGAAGGCCAAGTAGAGACGCTGAGAGGTGTAACAGAAAACGTTATAGTGGGTGCTACTGTTCCAATAGGAACCGGTATGGTTGATCTGTATATGCAGGTGAAAGACAAAAATGAAAGTGATTGAGAAGGCCCTAAGAGATGCGGCAAATAACAATTCAGTCAAATGCGGCACAAAGGAAGTAATGAAATCGATAAAGGGATCGAATCTTATCGTAATTTCGAAGTCCATCGATAATAAGGCTCTACAATATCTTGAGGAGCATGCGGTCTCGATGGGTATAAAGATTTACCAATTCGAAGGTAATTCTATGCAATTAGGCAAATATTGTGGCAAACCATTTAGAACCTCGGTTGTTTCCATAAAATCTGATCAGATATGAATTCACTTCGATCTCAGTCGTCCTACCCGTTGCCTGCAAACATTGGAATCCAAAAGGCCTACAAGAAATGGCCCATGATTTGTGTATACACGTCATACCACTTTCAGAATGGGTTTTTTCAATCGAACTTTGTTTCGATTTCGGAATGGAAAACGGTAATAGTCGCTTAATGTATCTCAACAAGCGTCAAGACTTAAATTGGACTCTAACAATCAGCATGAGTTGTCATTTGAAGGTTTCAAATTGTATTTATCAGAGGCTCGAGATATGACTGAAAAGATAAAGCTTACTACTGATGAGCTGCGTTTGATATCATTATTTCAAAGTGTTACAAGTGCAAGTGCTAGGGATTGCATTGTAGACGAAAAAATGGAGCGTGTTATATTTATAGTAAACAGAGGTCACATGGGGTTAGCTATAGGCAAAGGTGGAACAACTATCAAACAGCTACAAAACGTCGTCACCAAAAAAGTTGAGCTTGTTGAGTATTCCGATGATCCTTCAGAATTCATACGTAACATACTAAATTCGGATATGGTTAACGACATAAAGATTAATGAGCGCTCTGACGGGTCAAGGCAGGCTATTGTATCGGTTGATCCAAAAAGGAAAGGCGTAGTCGTTGGCAGGGAAGGCAGGAACGCAGAAAAGGCTCGATTATTAGCAAAGCGATATTTCCAAATCTCAAACGTTTTAATAGTAAGTCCAGAACAAAGTGCAGAGAGGACAAATCAGGTGAGCTAAATGGCAAAGTCCCCATTAGGTCTGTTTGCTGGCCGAGTTTTGCGAACAAAGAGAAATCGCGCTAGGTGGGCAAACAAATACTACAAACGGCGTATGTTGATGCTCGACAAAAAGGCAAACCCATTAGAGGGTGCGCCTCAGGCCCGCGGTATAGTACTTGAGAAAGTTGGAATAGAATCAAAGCAGCCAAACTCAGCTGTTAGAAAATGTGTTAGGGTGCAGTTAATTAAGAATGGAAAATCGATTACAGCCTTTTTGCCTAGAGATGGGGCTTTGAATTTTGTCGACGAGCATGACGAAGTGCTCTTAGAGGGTATCGGGGGATCAATGGGTGGAGCAATGGGAGACATACCGGGAGTACGTTGGCAGGTGTTTAAGGTAAATGCAGTATCTCTAAACGAATTGGTGCGTGGTAAAAAGGAGAAACCAAGGCGATAAAAATGAGTGGCAAAGAGCATGTCAATATTTTACTATTCAACAAATGGGACACAAATAAAATTCAGATAAAAGACTTAGGCCTACAAAAGGTGATCTCTTTGAAACCAGCTGTAATTCCTCTCACATCAGGAAGGCACGAACGCCAGAGATTTAGAAAGGCCGAAGTGAACATCGTGGAAAGACTAGCCAACAAGATGATGCACTTTGGAAAAAGGTATGCAAAAAATACTGGAAGAATGGGGGGAAAGAAGGCCAAAATGTTAACAGTGATTCGAACCGCCTTTGACATGATCTATGTACAGACAGGGAAGAATCCATTGGAATTGCTAGTGAGTGCGATAGAAAACGCTTCACCAAATGAAGACACTACCCGTATCGTTTATGGGGGTGTCGTATATCATGTTTCTGTGGATGTTGCACCTCTACGGCGAGTTGATCTAGCTCTAAGGTTCATTGCTGAAGGAGTACGCGAGTCCAGCTACTCGAATTCTCAAACAATCGATGAGGTGTTAGCAAAAGAGATTGTTTCAGCTTCTGTCAACGATATGTCAAGTCACGCGATAAAGAAGAAAAATGAGCAGGAACGTGTTGCAATGGCGTCTAGATAAGTTAATTAGCCTATTATTGTAAGGTAATGCATAATTTTGTAACTGCATTTTAACCTTGCATTCGCCCATTGAGCACATGACGAAGTATCCTACTAAAGTTAAATAACGACCTAATATACTGAAACCCATACATGAGTAGTAAGGATGGCTTTATTTTTAAAAAGAGTGCCTTAATGAGCACAAAATCAGGAAAAGACATTTTAAGGCATGTTCTACTTCGAGAAAAGGGTTACCAACAGTTTCACAAATATGATCAAAACAGTGAGCAGGAGTTCAGAGAATTCACGAAGCGATACCTGCTTTCATTACATACACAAATAATTTCTGACCCTAACCCTACAGCCACCCTTAGAAAGTTTACGGAAGAAATGGGCAGCCCAGAACTGGGCTTAGAGGAAAATAAGATCGATGAAATTAAGACAAGGATATCAAAACCCGAGGTTCTGGCCGATCGTGTTGACAGGATATTGAATTCTAACTTTGTGATCATGACATTCCCCGTTTTGCGTGCATTATTTGACGGAGCAGCAAAGTATCAGAAGGAAACTATCTCACCGGAAACCAGAAATACGCTGATAGACGGACACATAATTGCAATTGATTTGAGTGAGCCAATGGATAGGATAGTCGATAAGGATGAAGACAACGATTACTTGGATGATTACAAACTCATGAATCCTTATATACTGGAAATTGCAAGACAAAAAATTTCACAGGGAGGGGACTCGGTATTGAAGGCCTTCGAAGAAGGCTTCAAAGATGCAAGGATCGGCCAGTTTATTGACACTAAGCTGAAGACTAGGCCTGAATCAATTAGCGATGAAAACATGATTGGATGCTACAAAAAATACCGCGCGATTATGGGAACTGCCGGCAGGAACATGGCACTCAATCGCAAGCCTTTGGCTGATATTTTTCATTTAGGCATGGCAAAGGCAGGAGAATCAGTTGGTTGCGGAAACGAAATCCAGGATGCCATTCGGAATGGCCGCATTAAAATCCCGTCTTGGCCACTATTCTTTTCAATACTGAGCGGAGACGTAAAAAGAGGATTTGAGCTTACAATAAAGAAGGGTAAGGCCTACCTTGAAGAGGCCAAACTAGCTATTGATGTACTCCCTGAAGATTTTGAACATAAACAGTTCCTAGAGTTCTTGTTGTTAACTGTCAGTCATTACAATCAATATTGGTTCAATGAGTTGAACCGCAGGGATCTCTTTGCGCTGCTGCAGAAAAATCTCAATGGTACTGTTAAAGTTTGATTATGAGATATTTCTGTCCGAGTTAGCATGCAAGGTTTGTATCTTTATTGGGGCTCTATTAATGTTTAAAACAATGAAATCTAAGTTAGCTTGCCTAACAAAGCTCCTAAATATCTGAATGTGGTAATTTACGAACTATGTACGCTTCGTATTGAGTCAGGTATTTCCTTGAATAACGAAGCGAATTCACGCCTAACCTCTTCCAAATTGTCTATACTTGTATGTACCAATCACAATGGGCTATCCATAAATGATATCCAATCACCATAGGTCTATTGCTAACATTCAGCGGGGAACTATGTACGTTTGTTAATCTAGAAGAAAACTGGGTATTAACTATTCACTTTCGGTCGTGTCAGTAAGATTTGATATAAGCTGTACTCCATATAAAATGAGCGTAACGGCCATAGGGTTACGAATCAATTGCATTTATTTTTAGCTAAGATAACAGATAAAAGACAATTCTCTCGCTCAAAAATCAATCACATATTTGGGTGCGCTTCAATGCCATTCATCAAATAGTAAAGAATAAAATCGGAACCACCCAAAACCCAATGAATGTCAAGTGACTATGAACGAGACATTGCAAAGTTGCTTGTAGAAAAAAGTCTGGAGTTAGAATCACTAAAAAAAAACCCACAAACCCATGCCTTTAAGATCCAAACTCTGGTGGGGGAGATCGAAGCTTTGCAAGCCGTATTCGAAAACTATAACTTGGGAATGAACTACTTTCGTAGGGCTAAGGGTGGACGAGCTGGACTGAGAGAGTGATCTTCCACGCGTCGGGTTGAGCAACGCATATGTTACCTGATATCCTATTAATAGGGAGTCAATACGGAAAATGTTGTAATGAATTTATATATCGAGTACTACCAGTAAATTCACTTCTAAATGCACGAAGAAAAAATCAAAAAGCTATATCAACTTAAAAAGCTAGCCGAAGGAGGAGGAGGCCAGGAAAAGATCGATGCGCAGCACTCCAAAGGCAAATTGACAGCAAGAGAGCGTATAGAAATTCTCTTAGATCCGAATACTTTTGTTGAAATTGATAAATATGTAACACATAGGAGTGAAGACGCAAATGAGAAGAAATATTACGGTGACGGGGTCGTTACTGGGTTCGGCCTTGTGAACGGACGCCAGGTCTTCATTTATGCTTATGATTTTACCGTTTTGGGAGGGTCATTGGGAGAAATGGCTGGAAGGAAAATTTCAAAAATAATGGAACATGCAATGGATTGCGGTGCTCCGATTTTAGGAATAATAGACTCAGGAGGTGCCAGGATTCAGGAGGGAGTTATGAGCCTGGACGGGTACGGAGGAATATTTTTTAAGAATATGATGGCCTCTGGTGTTATTCCACAAATTACCGCAAGTATAGGTCCTTGTGCAGGAGGAGCTGTCTACTCTCCTGCTATGACTGATTTTGTGATAATGGTAGAAAAAGTTGGGCAAATGTTCGTGACGGGGCCAGAGGTAGTGAAGGAAGTCTTAAGTCAAGATGTATCATTCGAAGATTTGGGAGGCGCAAAAACTCACGCAACCAAATCGGGGGTCGCACATTTTGTTGCCAAAAATGAATACGACTGCATTGATAAGATCCGTACACTGTTGTCCTTCTTGCCTCAGAATAATAGTGAAGAAGCGCCATTTGTAGAGACGTCTGATGACATAAACAGGGTTGATCCGAAGCTACTAAGTATCCTGCCTGAAAATCCTTATGAGCAGTATGACATGAAGCAAATTATAAAGTTGATAGCTGATAGAGGGGAATTTTTTGAAATCCATGAATTATTTGCAGAAAATATCATTGTCGGGTTTGCCAGAATGGCTGGAAGGTCTGTGGGAATTGTTGCCAATCAGCCGATGTACCTGGCAGGAGCGTTGGATATTAATTCATCGTCTAAAGCAGCTAGGTTCATTAGATTTTGCGATTCATTCAACATCCCTATTGTAACACTCGTTGATACTCCCGGATATTTGCCAGGTACTGATCAAGAAAGTAACGGGATTATAAGACATGGTAGTAAGCTTCTGTATGCCTATTGTGAAGCAACTGTTCCCAAAATTACTTGCATAATTGGAAAAGCCTATGGGGGAGCGTACATTGCAATGGGGAGCAAGAATTTAGGAACCGATGTAAATTATGCATGGCCCACTGCTGAGATTGCAGTTCTCGGTCCGGAAGCAGCTATAACAATTATACACAGAAGAGATCTAAAACATTCACCTGATGCTGCAGCAACTAAAAGAAAATTGGTAAAGGATTTTCGCGATAAATTTGCCAATCCTTACATTGCTGCAGAAAAAGGCATTATTGACGCAGTGATAGATCCAATGGAAACACGGCCAATGATAATTCATGCGCTAGTAGCATTTTCTAACAAGCGAGAGTCTAGACCGGTAAGAAAACATGGAAACATAAATTTGTAATCAAGTGGTGGGATTATTGGCTCAAATGATTTCAAGCGTTCTAATTGCAAACAGGGGCGAGATTGCCCTTAGAATTATCAGGGCCAATAGGGAGCTGGGTATTAAGAGCATTGCTATTTATTCAGATGAAGACATACGCTCTGCCCATGTAAGAAATGCCGATGAAGCTTACCATATTGGCCCAGCCGCTGCTTCGGAAAGCTATCTTAATGTGAAGAAGATTATCGAGACAGCGACCGCTGCTGGAGCAGACGCGATTCATCCCGGTTATGGTTTTCTATCTGAGAACGACACCTTTGCGGACGCTTGCGAGAAAAAGGGTATAGTCTTCATAGGGCCGAGAGGAAAGGCTATGACCATGACCGGCGACAAGATGAAATGCAAGGAATTAATGAAGAAAGCAAATGTTCCTGTCATCCCAGGAAGCGAAGGAGTCATCGATGATGTTGACTTAGCAGAACGCGTAGCTCATGATATAGGCTACCCTGTCCTATTGAAGTCAGCATTCGGTGGAGGTGGGAGAGGGATCAGGCTAGCAAGGAATGAAAATCAATTGAGGCAGGAATTTGAGATGGCTGCTGCTGAATCGAAGGCCGCATTCGGAAAGGCGTCGTTGTACGTAGAGAAAAGTCTTGAGGGCATTAGGCATATAGAATTTCAGATTGTTCGAGATTCAAATGGAAATACTAGACATCTATTCGAACGTGAATGCTCGGTTCAGAGAAGGCATCAGAAATTGATTGAGATGGCCCCATCTCCAGTTGTTAACGCTGAAATTAGAAAAAGAATGGGAGAGATAGCAGTTAGAGCAGGAGAAGCAGTTGATTATCTGAACGCAGGTACCGTGGAATTCTTGCGAGATAAAGATGGTAACTTTTATTTCATCGAGATCAATTCTAGACTGCAAGTCGAGCATCCGGTAACAGAGGTTATTACCGGCTTAGATCTCGTAAAACTTCAAATCGCAATTGCTCAAGGACAAGAAATTTCCTTTGACCAAGAGGACCTAAAGCTGCATGGATATGCCATTGAATGCAGAATAAATGCCGAAGACCCATTCAATGATTTTGCACCCTCTATCGGCACGGTCGGCCGGTGTAACCTACCTCACGGGCCAGGAATTAGAGTCGATAGCTATCTTTTTTCGGGATGTTCTGTATCCGGCTATTATGATTCTCTAGTAGCTAAGGTAATCGTGTGGGGCAGGGATTATCAAGAAGCTCGTGCAAGGATGAAAAATGCACTCAGAGAGTTTGAAGCTGAAGGAATAAACACGACCATCCCCTTGCATGAAACTATAATGAATAATGCTGATTTCATACGAGGAGATCTGTCTACCGATTATCTCGACAGGCTTAAAATACTTGATATAATGGAGAAAGAGCACATTGAGAAGGTGAAAAGAAACACACCTGCAGCAGTAGCAGCGGTACTCTTGCAATCAGATGTGGATCGCAGGAACCCAGAAGTAGTCCAAGATATGAGAAACGCAAGGACACGTGGTTGGAAAAATATCGGAAGGAATTCTTTTGGAATTTAAAATAGGAGAAACTAAACAGGAAATAAACGGAGAAATCATCCATGCTTTGGGGGACGGATCTATTCTCCTCAGAATAAATCAGAAAAGTTACGAGGTTCGATTAGTCAAGTCGAGCGCTGACGAAATTGAATTTTTCTTTGAAAATTCCTTTCATTATGTCAAGAAGATAAGCTCTACTAGTTCAGGGATAATGATTGTTCTTGATGGAGTACCAATTACATTGAGAAAACACTTCAAGTTGGATGAGTTGATTCGTGATACTTCATCTTCAAAAGTGACGACAGAAAACAATAACCTGACAAGTCAAATTCCTGGTAGAGTTGTTAATATAGTAGCAAGCATAGGGACATCAGTCAAAACTGGCGACTCTATAGTCATTCTGGAGTCTATGAAGATGCAGGTTGCTGTTAAGTCACACAAAGATGGAATCATTAGGGATATATTGGTGAAAAAGGGTGCTACGGTCAGCAGAAATGATGTGATCTCAGTTATCGAATGATCAATACCTATGATTTGGTTACAATGTGCCAATCGAATCAGAATTATTATCTGTACAGATGCTTAATTTATTTGGACATGGGCCACCTAAGACATCGACTTAAAATCCACTTAAATAGGGCTACGCCTAAATATCAAACATAAGGCGAAATATCAATGAGATTGTAAATTAATAATTTAGCTCTACTTGCTCTTATCAAATGGAGAATGGGTTCGGAGCTCTGCTATGATGTCTGCTAAAATGGGAATAACCCGATCTATTTCCCCTTTGGTATTAAGAATGCTAATGCTTAGACGGAGCGATCCAGTTAGTTCCGCGTACGAAAATCCCATTGCCTTCAAGACATGCGATGGTTTTTGATGTTTTGAAGAACATGCTGAACCAGTTGAAGCTGCGATTCCATGCTCATCCAATTGGGTCACAAGATCTTCTCCTTGAACCCCCGTGAATGTAAAGTGGGCAATATTGGGAATTCTCTCCTCTGTAGAACAATTCACACGAGAGTCTGGGATCTTATCCAGGACGTGGAAAATCAGATAATCTCTAAGTGCAACTAACGATGCTCTGTGTTCTTCCAGTCTAGAGGACGTAATTTCGCAAGCTTTGGCGAAACCAATAATGCCATGTACATTTTCCGTTCCAGATCTAAAATCTGATTCCTGCCCACCACCGCTTACAATAGGATCCAGCATCAATCCTTCTTTCAAATACAGAGCTCCAACACCTTTAGGTCCATGAATTTTATGAGAAGACATTGAAAGGAGGTCAACGTCCAGCAGTTTAACGTCAACTGGTATTTTTCCAATAGCTTGGACTGCGTCTGTGTGAAAAAGACCCCCATACTGATGGGTTATTGCCGCCAGTTCTTTGACAGGTTGTATAGTACCAACTTCATTATTCGATAGCATTATACTAACTAATGCGACTCCGTCTGAAGGGATCGTCTTTTTCAAGTTCTCGGGTTCGATTCGACCATTTATGGTGGTTGGAACGAGGAGCACATTGAATCCATTTTCTTCAAGGTCTCTTACAGCCCCTAAAACGGATTCATGTTCAATTGAACTTGCGATTACGCAATTTCTTTTCGGATCTAACCTTTTTAGCCGGCTCGATATCCCTTTAATAGCAAGATTGTTCGCTTCAGTTCCTCCTGATGTGAAAACTATTTCCTTCTTTTTGGCTCCTATCAACGAGGCGACGCGACTTCTTGCTTTCTCGACAGCTTGAAATGATTCTCTTCCAAGCCTGTGTAAAGAGGAAGGATTACCATAAAGCCATTTGAGGTATGGTAATATTTCAGTGGTGACCTCATCCAATAAAGGAGTCGAGGCAGCGTTATCAAGATAAATTGGCTTATTCATATTATCCATTTTTTATTAAGAAGCCGGATTCATACTACCGGTACGATAACCTCTTGCGTCAAGTGTGATATATCTGAACCCAAGGTTTTGCAAAAGAGTATCCATGGTACCCAGTTTGGTGGCATCAAATAACTTGGAGAGATCCTCACTTGGAACTTCAACTCTTGCGATATCTCCGTGATCCCGGACTCGGACCTGTCGGACACAAAACAATTTCTTTACGATACTCTCAGCCTTCTCAATTCGTTCGAGTTTTTCATAAGTAACTATCGAGCCCTTTTCAATACGTGAAGCAAGACAGGAATTTGAAGGTTTATCGTGAATCGACAGTTTAAAGGCTCGAGCTAATGTTCTAACTTGGGTTTTTGAAATTCCTAATTCGGCCAATGGACTTCTTACGTTATATTCCCTTAATGCCCTAATACCTGGTCTAATATCTGATACATCATCTATGTGAGTACCGTCGACGATGAGGTCGGCGTTTAATATGGCCGCCTCCCGGATTAGTCTCGATCCCAGCTCAGTGCGACAATGATAACATCTTAATTCGTCATTCTTTGCGAATTTGGGATTTGATACTTCATCGTACTCAATCATCTTGTGGCTAATTCCTATCTCTTTTGCAAGGGTTATTGCGGATGAGAGTTCTTCCTTAGATAAGGTTTTATAGTTCGCTGTGACCGCAGTAGCGTTATCGTTGAGAGCTATTTTAGCCGCACACGCAACCACGGCGCTATCAACTCCTCCTGACAGCGCAACTACCACTTTCCTGCCGTTACTTGAAAACCACTGGACTAGCTCCTGAGAGCAATCGTTGTAGGTCATTTATTATATACCACTTATTTTGACGGCTATATCTGAGGAAATTAATTCCAAAGCCTTTTTGACCGACAGGCCAGTCTGCTGAGCAACTTGCTTTACGTCATCGAACTCAGGCTTGAAACTTACTAACTTGGAGTCTGATCCTTTTGTAATCTTGACTCGGATTCGGAAATCTAACCCAGAAACCCTCACCATCATGGTAACGATACTCCTAGGACTAGAAACCCTGCTGATATCTTGAATACTGGCTCCTAGTGTACCTGTTTCCATGAAAAGACATGTCACTATGCTGTTCAATTTAGAATGATCACATATAATTCTAATCAGGTTAGAGGGCCTATTTTTTTTTGTTATGCCTGGTATAACAATAATGTCCTTTACCATTCCAGAGGACAGCCGTTCAATCAAATTTCCAATAACCTCTCCCGAAATGTCATCTACCACAGTCTCCACAAGGCAGACAGAGTCAGTTTGTAATTTATTTAAGAGCGGTGTTTCTCCTACTACTATCCTTAAAATATTCGGATGATCGAATATTTTCTGTCCAGCGCCGTAACCTACCATGGTAGGCATGAAGTTTGGATAATGATAAACACTCTCAGTCGCAAGGTTGGCTAGGAGTGCAGCGCCTGTCGGCGTGGTCATTTCTGCTTCAGCTTGACCGCCAAAGAGCATGAATTGCCTTCCTTTGAATATTTCCAGAATAGCACTAGTGGGATTGTAGACAGTACCATGCGAGAAAGTTACTGTGCCTCCTCCGATGGCTATCCTAGTAGATACGAATTTAGTACCAAGTAGCTTCAAATCTTGCAACGCTAGAGCGCAACCGATCAGGTCTACAAAAGTATCTATGCTTGAGGTTTCATCGAGATGCACCTGGTCAGGCTCTATTCCATGTACTCTTGCTTCAGCTGCGATTATGGTTTTCAGGGTTTCCAAGGCGAAGATTTTGGCTCTCTGATCTAAACCTAGGTAATCACAACACTTAGTTAATGACCGATACATCTCAATGCCCTGGCGGTGGTTTAAGTCATCTGTGTATTCTAACTTAAGAGAAGTCGCTGCGAAGCCATGGGAAGTAGTTTTAAAGAAGTCAACATTCCTTATTCTACTCCCCGCTAAAAAATTTTGACAATCGAATATGGCATCTTTGATCTTAGTTTGGTTTAAACCCAAATCGACTAAACTGGCTAAAAGCATATCACCTGAGATTCCAGAAGTTTGAGAGTCGATTACTGCGATCCTTGGCACGAGCTCACAGTGGCGATATTGTCCTTATATCGCTTGCTTTGCGTGCAGTAGAATTTTTACCGCGGCTAAAAACTTTTAACCACATACCCTACTCTATTTAGGAATGGCCATTACTGTGATTGGATCAGGAAGAGTCGGTGCTTCGATCGCCTTGAACTGTGCTGTAAACGATCTCGATGACATATTATTGTTAGACGTCATTCAGGGACTGCCCCAAGGTGAGGCGATGGACATTAATCATCAATTATCAGAAATGGGTATAGATAGACTAGTACGTGGAAGCAGTAATTATGCTGATATTGGCAAATCAGATATAATTGTACTAGTTGCAGGTTTAGGAAGAAAGCCGGGGATGACCAGAATGGACCTATTGAATACGAATGCTGCTATTGTGAACGACGTCTCAAAGAAGATTGCTAGTCATGCTAAAGACTCGACTTTAATCGTAGTCACTAACCCTCTGGATCCTATGACCTATCTAGCTTTAAAGGCATCAGGTCTGCCGAATTCTCGAGTTATCGGAATGGGTGGGCTCCTAGACTTGTCGAGATTTAAGAGCTTCGTTCATTCGAGTGTAGGGATATCACGTAGCTCTATCCAAGCGATCGTAATCGGCGAGCATGGCGAGAATATGCTTCCATTGGTGAGATTTTGCTCAATAGGAGGAATACCCCTTGAACAATTCGTGGATCGCTCCACTCAATCAAGTATATTTGAAAAGACACGTAGTGTGGCTGCTGAAGTTATATCCCTAAAGGGGGCGACGATTCACGCGCCGGGCAATGCAGTTGCAAAAATGATAGAAGCGATAATCAAAAATAAGAATTCGCTAATACCTGTATCTGCGTTCCTGGAAGGAGAATACGGTGTCAAAGATGTTTGTATAGGAGTTCCAGCTGTGATAGGTAGGAATGGAATACAGAAAATAATCGACCTGCCACTCAACCCTGCCGAACAGGAGTTGTTTCTAAAAGGTGTGAGGAACGTTCAAGAAGCGATTAGATCGGTGAGACCGCTTATGGCCTAGATTTTTATTTCGATAGGGCTAAATTTCAACAAACGGATGGATTTGGGGACTATTTTAACGCAATATTTACATGGTCAGATTTCAATCTCTGAAGTGCAAAAAGAAATTTCAATTCATTCTATAGAACAAGTTGGACAAAACCTTGCTAACTTGGATTTGAAACGGGAATTAAGAAGGGGCATACCTGAGGTAGTCCTAGGCGAAGGGAAAACGTCGCGAGATATAGTAAAGATTGTTCTCTCTGCACTTAAAATGAATAGCGCTGTTGTTGTCAGCCGAATCAGGAGAGAGGATCTATCGACTATCTGTAGGGCTCTGAAGCGTCGTAGAAATCGAGTGGAGATTGGAAAAAATAGTACGACGATTTTGGCCAGGACGGGTTTTGTGAAGAAGCGATCTTCAGGCGGAAAAATTGGGATTATATCCGCTGGGACTTCTGATATGGCTGTAGCCGAAGAGGCTCGCCTAATAGCTGAAGCGATGGGCTGTTCTGCCATCGTACGCTATGACGTTGGAATTGCTGGAATCCACAGACTGTTTCCTGCATTGAAAGAAATGATCGCTGCTAGCGTAGATGCCATAGTAGTTGTTGCAGGGATGGAAGGTGCTCTAGCATCCGTTGTGTCAGCCATGGTTAATGTGCCAGTAGTTGGTGTCCCTACCTCGGTAGGATACGGTTTTGGTTCTGCCGGACTTGCGGCCCTTTCTTGTATGCTTCAGAGCTGCGCAATCGGACTAGCTGTCTTTAATATAGATAATGGTATCGGTGCTGGGGCATTTGCTGCTCTTATTGCTAATAGAATGGCTTCTAATTCAAATAAAATTAAGATTTAATAGAGAACACACCATTGCTAAAACGTTTATAAGTGCATCACGCAGTCCGTCCGTCAGAACGAAGAGGAATGTAGTTTATGGTTTATCATGCTGTGCTTAGGAGGAACCGACAAAATAGGACTAACTATAGAAAAAGGGCGGCTTTATTACTTGGACGACGATCCTTCGTATCAATTACTGTAAGCAACCAAAACGTCATGGCTCAAGTCTTAAACGCGTCTTTAAACGGTGATAGGGTTGTGACCTCAGTTCAAAGTAGACAGCTCATGAAATACGGGTGGAAAGGCTCTATGAATAACCTTCCAGCGTGTTATCTTACAGGGTATCTTTTAGGTATTAAATCCCTCGAAAAAGGTGTAGACCATCTGATACTTTACACTGGTAGAAAATCTTACACTTCTGGAATCGCCGCTTGTCTAAAAGGAATTGTTGATGCAGGTGTCACTATACCCATCTCAGAGTCGTCGTTACCCGATGCCGAGCGAATTAGAGGATCGCACATCGCGCGGTATGCGGAATTATTGAAGAAAGATACGGATAAATATAATGTGCAGTTCTCGAACATTTTGAAGAATGGTTGGACACCAGAGAATTATCCTGATCACTTTGAGGAGATTAAATCCAAAATGAGAAATACCGGACCCACAGACAACCAGGTAGCGAGCAATAATACTGAAAATGTTGGTTGAGAAGATGACAGGAGCTCGAATCTAGGCATGAGTAGATATTCGCGGCAGCAGGAACATCAAGTTGAGTGGCAGCCTCGTACGACGTTAGGGAAGATGGTCTCAGAAGGCAAAATTAGTACAATGGACGAAATATTTGAAAATGGAATGAGGATTCAGGAACCAGAGATCGTCAAACACCTCTTACCTGAGATTAAAAGTCAGGTTGTCCACGTCGGCATAGTTCAAAAGCAAACTGATGCTGGGGAGATGACGAGATTTAACGCCTTGGTAGCAGTTGGAAACGAAGCTGGATGGTTTGGAATCGGGAAAGGAAAAGCTTCTCAAATGAGGATATCCATTGATAAAGCCACCATGGCCGCTCATCTTAACGTTATACCTGTGAAACTTGGCTGCGGAAGTTGGGAATGTAGGTGTAACCAACTCCATTCCATTCCCTTTAGAGTTAGGGGAAAAGGAGGAAGTGTGGGAGTTGAAATAATTCCTGGTCCCAGGGGTCTGAGTCTAGTCGCTGGTGAAAACATTAAGTCGCTCCTTAAGTTAGCCGGTCTAAAGGATGCATGGACTAAATCATTTGGTTCAACCAATACGATGTCATCTACCACTAAAGCGATCTTCGCTGCTCTTCGTAAGACATACGTCACAGGATGATATAAGATGGCTTACCTCGTAGTGAGAATTAGAGGAACGGTTAACGTTCCGTCATTTGCCACTGCTACATTACGATATCTCAACCTTACCAAAAAATATCGAGCAACTCTATTACCAGAAAATGCGCAGTCTTTAGGAATGTTGAGAAAGGTAAAGAATATTGTTGCGTGGACTATTGCCGATCCAACGATTATTGTGGAATTATTACAAAAGCGAGCCCGAAAGCCTGGTCAAAATCACGAGTCAGATTTTGATCTCCCTCATGGATTTGATAGCATAGAGCCACTAGCTTTGGCAATATCTGAAAATAGGCTATCAATGTCGGATATACCAGGCTTGAAACCTTGGTTTCCTCTACACCCTCCTAGAGGGGGCTTTAAACGAAAGACAAAGACACAATACAAGGAAGGTGGAGTGCTTGGTGAAGATAAAGTCCTGATTGATATCGTCAGGAAAATGCTATGAAGCAGAGCAAGACTTAAGTAAGGTATTAGGATGAAAATAGTTCGCATTCAAACAAAGAGATGCATTATTAATTATGGCTACTCGATTTAGAAAAAGTAGAAGACAAAGGGGGACGCGATACTGTGGATGGGGTCAGATAGGACAACATCGTCAATCCGGTAGCCGAGGTGGAGTTGGGGCGGCTGGCAAACACAAGCATTACTGGATCCGCACAGTAATCCAAGAGCCAAATCACTTTGGACATGATTCATTTTATTCTTCAGGTCGACCACATGTAAGCAAGTGGCTAAACGTACGAGATGTGGATGGCCTTATGGAACATCATGGTGTCATTAGGGAAAATGATACAATGCCAAGTTTGGATCTGAGCTCGTTAGGATATGATAAATTACTTGGAGGCGGGAAAATCAGAGGTAGAGTGACGTTGCATATAGGAAAGGTATCTGGCACGGCAAAGCAAAAGGTAGAAGCAGCCGGTGGTGAGGTGTTAGCGTGGCATGAGCACAATACAGAATGATGAGAGTATTTTCAGACGCGTCATAAAAAAGATCTCTGCCTATATTCCTCAGGTAGAGAAACCTAAGAAGAAGATAACGCTAACAGAGAAATTCGTATGGAGCGGTATTGCTCTTTTCGCATATCTGATTATGGGTCAGATACCACTTTACGGTGTGACCAGTGATCCCAAATTCGACTTCCTCGCTTTTGCTAGAGTTATTTTTGCGGCCCAGCAGGGTACCTTACTAGAACTGGGTATAGGCCCAATCGTCACTGCCGGGTTATTGATGCAGTTGTTGAAGGGATCAGAATTAGTCAAACTTAACTTCAAAAATCCGGATGATAGATCTCTTTTTACTTCCGCTACGAAAATTGTTACTATAGTGGTCATAATTGCAGAGGGCACGCTATACGGCACTAGCGTATATGGTCATTTAGTTGCTAGTCCTCTGTTTGTTCCTATATTGGTCGGTCAGCTAATTGGGGCTAGCGTAATAGTCATGTTCCTGGATGAGATGGTTCAAAAAGGCTGGGGACTAGGTTCAGGCATAAGCCTCTTTATTATGGCTGGAGTAGCACAGGGAATTCTTTGGAGCATATTTAGTCCGGTACCAGCTCAAGACGGTCCAGTTGGTATTGTTCCGTATATGATTCATTCAGCTGCAAACGGTCATTTCGCCGACTCCTTCTTTAGATCAGGCCAGCTACCAAGTATCTTTGGTCTAATTGTGACGGCAATAGTGCTGCTGATTTTAGTGTATGTGCAGGGTATACATATAGATATACCAATAGTATCGACCAAATATCGAGGCTTCACAGCGGTATACCCTATAAAGCTACTTTACACTTCTAATATACCTGTGATCTTATCCTCGGCGCTGCTGGCTAATGCAGTTTTCATGGGCCAGATGCTATGGGCAAATTATAACCCTCAAAATGATAATCCTGTTTTCAACTATTTAGCGCAGTTTGATCCAGGCAGGCCACAGACACCAACCGGAGGACTCCTTTATTATACGACTTCTCCACAGAGTTTAGACACTGCGGCACAAGACCCTGTTAGAGCCGTTGTGTATGTTATTTTCATGACCACGATTATAACCATATTTGGGAGACTGTGGGTGGAGCTTGGTGGCCTTTCTGCCAAATCTGCGGCAAAGAATTTACTTGATGCTGACGTTCAAGTACCTGGCTTTAGAAGAGCGGAGGGTTCTGTACAGATACTTCTACACAAATATATCCCATCAGTGACGATTATAGGATCGATTATTATTGGCCTCTTAGCATCTGCTTCTAATGTTCTCAACGTCTTTGGCTCCGGCATAGGGATCCTATTAATGGTCGACATTTTAGTCAATTATTATAATTTGTTGATTAAAGAACAAGTTGACGTACATATGCCTAAGCTGGCGACACTTCTTGGTAGAAAATAGCACTAGGAGAGTTATAATAGTCGGCTTACCAGGGGTCGGAAAAACTACTTTAATTTCCAAAGCAGTTGAGCTCTTAAAAAAGAGAGATTGTGAGTCTACTGTTGTCATTTTTGGGAGCTTGATGTTAGAAGAATCACGAGAGTTACATCTTACCAATCGAGATCAAATGAGGAGGCTCTCTGTTGATGAGCAACGTCGTTTACAGCAAAGAGCTGCGGGCAGAATTGCGGCCATGAAAGAAGATCTCATAATTATTGATACTCATCTTTTAATAAGTACGGAGGAGGGCTACTATCCTGGGCTTCCATTGGATCTTCTTGACACCATCAAACCAACGAATATAATAATGATCTCGGCCGACCCTGCAGATATCCTTGAACGCAGAACACAAGACAAGAGTCGTGATAGAGATATCCGTCAAGAGATGGACATCAGAGACGAATTAGAGATTTCAAAGACTATGATTGCATGTTGCTCGTTAGTATCAGGTTGTTCTTTCATTTCGATTATGAATAATAATAATGAAATTGATAAGGCAGCGGCTTCATTAGCTAGCTGTCTATTGGGAAATTCCGGGAAAATATGAATACAATAGATCAACTGCTAATGCAGTTGCCTGGACTTGCTCCTCATTACACTAAGCATCCTTTCTTCCACGACATGGTTACAGCGATGATCGTCGCTTCACTTATATCAATTGGCTTGAATATTGCGATTGCCATGCTTAGAAAGAAGACCACAGACTTTGAAAAAATGGGTCAAGTTATGAGAGAGACGAACGAGTGGCGCAAGCAATATACTGCAGCGATCAAGAAGCAAGACAGGCCAAGAATTGAAGAGCTGAAAAAAAAACAAGCGTATGTAAACAAAATGAGTATGGAGATGCAGCAACAGCAAATGCGTCCTATGTTGCTTTACATGATCCCATCGTTTATGCTTTGGATCTTTGTTTTTCCGGCAATATTCGGTGCGACTACAGCTATTTCTCCGATCCAAGTGCCTTGGATTATGTGCAGCACATCGCAAGTATTGTCAGATAGTCAGATTGATAATACCGGCACTCACAAGGGCCCTTGTCTCATGCCTGGAGAGGTCTTTTTATGGGGATGGTTTCTTATAACCTCCTTTGCTTTTAGCGGAATCATCTCGAAAGTTACAAAGACAACTATGCCTAGTTTGACGGGGAACTGATGTGCAATAGCGAGAAAGCGAAGCATCATAATTTCCGGCTGGCCGGCAGTTGGAAAAACCACAGTTGCAGAACAGCTTGCAAAAGAATTTGGGCTCTCAATTTTCAATGGAGGGGATATTTTGAAGGATTTGGCAAGCGAAAAAGGATTTAACGTAGCCGGCAAAGATTGGTGGGATAGCGAAGAGGCTAATAAATTCATGCTAGAAAGACAGAGTAACCTGTATTTCGATAAGGAAGTAGATCGAAGGTTGATTGAAATGGCAGTTTCAGGAAATGTGGTTATTACAAGTTATACTTTGCCATGGCTGACAGATTCTGCAGTAAAGATTTGGCTGCGGGGCTCCGAGCATAGCAGAGCCAAAAGGATGGCTAATAGGGATGGCATAAATGTCTTCGACGCCGAAAAGATCGTGCGGCAAAGAGATAACGATAACAAGAGGATCTATTGGAAACTCTACAATATCGGATTTGGAGATGACCTCTCGGTTTTTGATTTTATCCTGAACACAGATCTTCTAGACTTACAAATTCTGATTGATCTAACTAAGAAGATCGTCGGACACATTTTGATCCCATGACGTGAGAAGATGTCTGGCTTAAATATTCCTCAGCTTCGTGATCTCCTAAAGATAGACGATGATATTACGGATGAAGCTTATGGCTACTATCCGGATAGAAGGCCTGTAGAGGTGCTACTTGAATACGGGTTGATACCGGTCGATAAACCGGCAGGACCTTCAAGTCACGAAATAGTTGCCTGGATAAAGAAGATCTTAGGGATCAGAACCGCAGGGCATAGCGGGACTCTAGATCCTGGTACTACTGGTCTTCTTCCCGTTGGGTTGGGAGAAGGGACCAAGGCGCTATCGGTTTTGCTTTTGGGTCCGAAGGAGTACTATGCACTTGCGCGTATGCATGCCAAGGTAGATGAAAATGCTTTGCAAGCAATCATTCGAGAATTCACAGGAGAAATATTCCAACGACCACCCCAGCGTTCCTCAGTAAAGCGAGCCACTCGCGTCCGCTCAATTTATGAATTCCAACAATTGGAACAATGTGACCGTCTAGTACTGCTCAGGATCCTTTGCCAGTCTGGTACTTACATCAGGAAGGCGATTTATGATTTAGGGGAAGTGCTTGGTGGAGGTGCCACAATGATAGAGCTCAGAAGAACTCGTGTGAGCAACCTCTCAGAGGTCAGAGATGAGTTCATCAGGCTTCATGACCTAGCAGACGGTTTTCTTTTATATAAAGAGAAGAAGGAGGATAATAAGCTCAGGCGGCTTGTAAGACCTATCGAAAGTTGTCTCGAGGGCTTACCAGGAGTAGTAGTTAGGGATACGGCTGTCGACGCACTTTGTCACGGGGCCCAGCTTGCCGTCCCCGGGATAGTTGCAGCTCCCAAAGACTTGACCCCAAATCAATTGGTTGGAATATATACTATGAAAGGAGAGATTATAGGATTAGCTGAATCCGTGATGTCTGTAGATGAGATCAAAGAGAAGGATTCCGGAATTGCTTTTCAAATAAGAAGAATAATTCTAAAGCCAAATACTTACCCAAGAGCATGGCGCTCTAGCAATAGGTATGTCGAAAAAACATCCTCATAGATTTTTGTTTACTAGTTGAGTCCATTTGTAATCTAGGCGGGTTACTTAGAATGCAAATCTCTATAATTCGTCTTGATATTCGAGGTGAAGTTCAATTAGCTGCTAAGATTATACCACAAGAAAATTGTGCTAATTGATTTGGAACATAATTTCAAATAAAAGGATATGAAGGAGTTTCTTACTTCTTATATTCGATAGGTTTCTATTGAGTTAGCAGGCCTTGAATAGTGATGATCTAAAAGTAATTTGGATATGCAGGGAATGCGGGAGTAGCTTCGTCTTTAGATCTGACGTAGAGGATCATGAGGAGAATGAAGGCCATTCGAAGATCTCCAAGCACCTGATTTCAAATATGGGTTTGGATGTTGATGTTGGACTAGAACAGATCTAGCTGTTGAATAGTTAATATATTTCACTGACTTACGAAGGGCTGTTATGCCGGGGTCGCCTAGCCTGGGAGGGCGCAAGCCTGGAACTCTTACAGCAAGCTTGTGATCCGCAAGGGTCCCGAGGGTTCAAATCCCTCTCCCGGCGCTTTATTTGAGTGTGTTTCCTCATTTTTTACGGTTTTCCAACATTCTTTTTTTAGTTGCAAAGACAATGTAGGGCCTCACCACGAAACTAGAATTAAGCGACAGTAAAGTGGTCGATGCCATAGAAAGATTAGAAGGATCGATTGACTCAATAATAGAACATGAATGAAGTTATACAAAAAAATTTAAGACAATCGTATTGAATCCTGCCAATGCTAGCATTCTTTCGGATTGTTTGGTTGGACACCAAAATGAGTAAAGTGAAATGAATAATTTGACTCCTTTCCTTCTTAAGTCACAGCAAACAGGAGAAGATATCCAAGGTTGTCTTGATACCAGTACATGGCAACCGCTCTTACGATCCATCCCACAAGTATACTACCACTCGCAATAGGATCCAAATAGTTTTTTCGTAATTCTCAGATTGCTCTAGACTCCAGATAAATCAGTTCCTACAAAAGGATTAACCTGCACTTCACCTGAGGGATAAAGTCGCTCCCAAGCCACCAAAAATCTCGTTATCATGATTCACGACCAGCCATCAATATCAGAAGTAAAATGTAAGTTAGATTGATGTGGATGGAACAGAAGTCTGGTGCGACGAATCAAATTACTCTCTAGTCGCTTTTTGTAAGGGAAAAAATAAATCGAATGAAATTGAGAACACCACTTGAGGCATTGTTTGTGACCTCCTACCTCACCCGGTTTGGAGTCCAGATAGTGGATCAATGGCAGAATCCTCCAAAGCTAAGCAACGTGAATGTTCGAACTAGAAAGCTTGTGCATTTCCTCATGTCTCCGAAGCACACTGGTTAGTAGACTAAATTCCACTTGCCCCGAGCGCGAACTTAATTGAAAGTGCGGAAAATTTGTAACCAAAAGCGATTCTGTGCAATTCTAATACGTCGTTGTAAGGTCGGGCAATTGGTCTCTAACATTTGAAGTAGCTCGACAGTAGTTCCTTTCTATTGAATTGAAGTAGGCAATAAACCTTTGAGCTGTACAAAGGCAACTGGCACTAGAGGGACTGGGACTTCTTTAGTAATGAAGCGGGACTGGTTGAAATTTATTAGATCGTGTCAAAACCCTTGTTTATTCACAAATTAGAGAGTAATTTGTAAATTCCAATTAAAACAAGTTATGGATTGAGATATGTTCCAAAAGTCTTCCCAGTATTTCAGTTACCTTTGCTATGTTGACGAACGGTTTTTATTCGAGCCTCGTCTGGGCTCTACTTTCAAAACTGCTCTAATTTGAGCAGTCCTCATATCACTGAACGAGATCATACTAGTCGCTATGATACATTGAGATCTTGACAACTGATTTCTTATACTTCAGTCTCAAGGTTGAATTGGCCTTAGGTCACTTAGTACTTAAGTTTAAATAGAGTACAAACTTCTTTCGCGATGGTCAGACGATGTCGTCAGGCACACGGGATTATGATATTATAGTGGCAGGAGGTGGACTCGCAGGCATGATAGTCGCATCTTCTGCTGCTCATTATTCAAAAGGGTCACTTAAGATTCTAGTTGTAGATAGAAACCTTTTGTCTAATCTTGGGAGAAAGACTGTGACAGGTTGGATATGCGGCGACGCGGTAGGGAAAAAAAGTGTTGATTATATGTCGAATCGTCTCGGAATTAACTGGAGCTACCCCGAAATTGAGCACCCCGTAAAAGGGGTAATAGCATATTCGCCAGATCATAAGACCTCAGTTTCGTTTGATGGTGAAGGATACATGCTTAACCGGAAGCTGCTGCCTCAGAAGCAGTTGAAAGAAGCAACAAAGAGAGGAGTCCTTGTGGCCGATCTGATAGCCATTCGTGGCTTATTATACGACGACGGAAATGTAATAGGAATCCAAGGTGAAGACCTAGCGAATAAATCTATTTTCAAAAAGAGTGCAAGGCTGGTTATCGATTGTACTGGTGTGACTTCAGTCCTCAGGACGAACCTCAATATCAAGTCTTATATTGAGAAGAGGATAGACAGAGACGACCTGGAGGCGACCGGCAGGTATATCTACGATTTCGACATTGGAAGGAACGATGAGTCATATTTCCATCCAGATTATTGCATTATTCATTTGGATCAGCATCTAGCTCCGGGCGGCTATGGATGGGTTTTTCCAAAAGGTAAAGGTAAGGTCAATGTAGGTGTCGGCGTACAGCCCAAAGCCCTTGATAATAGAAATAAAGCTTTAGGACTTAAGAATAATCTTAAAATGCTCATAGATGATTATGTAAGCTGTAATCCCGCCATTAGCAATGCCAGGCTTGCCATAGGAGAGGTTGACGATGGGAACGGTTGGGGAACATGGTCTGTCTCAGTCAGAAGGCAAAACGACTGCATGGTAGCAAATGGTTACATGATTGTAGGAGATGCAGCGTGGATGCCTAAGCCTCTAGATGCAGGAGGGATTGGTCCTGCAATTATTGCCGCAACAATTGCAGGTAAAAACGCGGTAGCAGCGCTAGAAGCAAAAGACACTACAGAGGAGGGTTTGTGGGAGTACAATAAGGATTATGTTAACGAGTATGGCTATAAGACTGCTGGCTTGGAGGTATTTCGGCGTTTGCTACAAGGGCTGACTAACGACCAAATCGATTATGGTATGAAACATTTCCTATCAAAAATGGATGTTGACAAAATAACGAATGGCGAACATCCAGAATTTAGCACTGTAAATAAAGTGGGGATGCTAATTCGAGGTGCGCTAAACAGAAAACTTGCCGAAAATCTTAAACAAACAGCAATAGCTAATGAGCAATTAGTCGAGCATTATCGCAATTATCCCGTCGATCCCAAGCAATTCCCTCAGTGGCAAATAAGGCTCCATAACATATTAAATGACTCTTTCACAAAATTTCGTAATTAGAGAGCTCATTTGATAGGAACCGACATAGCCCTCAATACGTGTGGTGCTGGCCCATAGACGGCGTATAGCCGTTTTTCTAGAACAAGCTCCAAGTTCAACCAGGTACACTCAAATGTAAATGAACAATAATCACAAATTGCAAATTATTAAAAGTCAAAGGAGGAAAGCATGCAGTGGGGAATACTCAGATATACATCCCTTCCATCATACCTTTCAACCTTCGATTTGGGAATAATGTATTCACGAAATTTTGCACCATGATCAATTATAACTATGCTGTCGCGAAACTCTGCAATCGCAATTCCACAAGGGCTTGCATCACTAGTTACTACTTTTCTTGCCTTAGTTAGTTCTCGCCAGTCCAAACAGTCCACGAAATCTCACCTTCGGTCAATTTTTGTATCTGCGCTCCTGTAGTTAAAATTATAAAAGAATTGATGAAGATAATACGAGTAGACAAAATTATTTGACAATAATGATTTATGTTTTGTGTAAGAAAAAAAATGGAACAACTTCAATTTATAGAATCGGCAGACCAGCTAAACAATTTGCGCTCGATACCGAAGCCTAATCTCAGCTTCTAAACTGAACCCAAACCAGGATTTCCTCCCAGACTGTCTAGCCCAACTTACTCTAGGCACAAGTCCGAGAGGTAGCTCCGGTTTGGGAACAAAAGAAGACAGAGGACCAAGCGCTCTTGTTGTCGCGAAGTACGTTATGGCACAAATTAGCCTCTCGTCTCACCGATTCCATCTACCATGTCGCAAGCAGGTTACTCGGGTTGGACAACTGCAAAGCAAGTTTTACCTTTAGGAATCGAGTAAGACTGTTCAAATACAAAATTCGAATTGGCTCTGGTTCGATTTGAGACATACATTTCCAACATTATCACAAATATTCAAAGTTACAAATCCGACATGTCATCATCTGTGTTCTAGGCCAAACCTTATTCCTACATCGGGCCTGCTAATAATGCTCTACACACGATTGCTGAGATTTATAAACCTATTAAGGGTATCAAACAGACAATTAGGCATGGGTGGCAGAAAAAGAAAAACGATAATAAGACCACAACGTAAAACTCGAAGCACTCAAGGGCGGTGTCCAAAGTGCAGTACCATTGTCAAGTTCTTAGTGAGTGGACCGGTCGGCAAGGAAATCTATGAATGCAGCGGATGTATGACAAAATATCCGATCGATGAGCTATAGCGAGGCTGCAAGGAGCTTGCGTATCAGTTTCCCTATTTTTGGAGATCATTTGGCTTCTAATCAGGCTACCGATTAAATCCTCGCAGCTAGGTATAACTACGCACGATAAATGTTTCTACATTCATCGTTATTTTCCATAATAGTTTGGACCAGCTTAATGATGTTTAGCATGGTTAAATGGCATAAGTCTTCTAATCTAGAACTAGCATTTCATAAAAACTATATAACCAGTTGACAGCTCAATTAGAAAATATGCTGTTTGGTATAAGTTTACCTATTTAGGCTTATTTGGCGTTCCATCGTGCAAGCGTACCTCAAGTTTTCGGTTAAATAAAAGCGTTATTTCTCAGATGTATACCCTAATAGTAAACATGTAGTAATTGGCAATAGAGAATTTATAGTAGTTTGAAACGTAATTTGTATGGGGCTGATAGTTCAGGGGTAGAATGTGCGCTTCGCAAGTGCAAGGTCGTGGGTTCAAATCCCACTCAGTCCATCATAGGTCACCTTCAATGAAAAGGATAAAGCTCTAGAAGTAAGAATGTTAAATAAACTTCTTATTTGTCGTACTTTTGACACCGTTGCTACACAGTGGTTTTGGCTCCTGTTACGACATGTTATGGGTTAAACTGAAAAAGACTGTGTTTAATATGGAACTGCAGTCAAATGATATTAAATTTACGCTTTGCTTCGTAAATTCAGCCTGGATAACTATAATTTATATAAATTAAGTCCATTAGTAAATCTGGCTATTTATACTTCCGATTGGATCAACAATATTGCTAGCGCCAAAAAGGTACAACTCGTGCATGAACTTTGCCAGACTATAAAATTAAAATAGATGTGAAAAGTTATCCCTTCAGGGACACTAGTTGGATACAGAATTCAAGTGCGACGGCAAACCCAAGTGAGTTATATGTTAGAATACCAAAATCTATCTAAAAAGGTGATTGGACATGAAGCTTCCCACGTTTGATAATGAGCAGTTATAGTATACAC
>NZ_QURE01000100.1 GCF_009898475.1 Nitrososphaera sp. AFS
AATATACAGCTGCCACCAACTTTTTTCTACACTTATATGGCAAGCACCGCAACATCCTACCAAGTTTAGTATGTAACCAGAACTCAGTAGGATTTGATAGTTTTTCCTATGAGACTAGCCAGACCAAACTCTTACAAGTGTTCTGTTTTTCTTTAAATAGTCCAATGAACGCCCTGTTCATCAAGCCTTAATTTATTATCTCTCATTTTGCATAACGACCGCTATCCAGAATCTTGTGTGTACTCGTCATGCCTCCTGAACTTACTGACATAAACTAAGTCCATCACGTTTAGGTAATAATCAATGTGAAAATTCTAGAAACAATTGCGCAGGAGAGGTATAATAGATTCATAGGCTTGTAACCTGGCTAAAAATTGCTATTATGAAATATGTATTGAATGTATTAAGCTACAATCTAAATATTGAATGTATTAAGCTACAATCTAAATGCATTGAACAATTCTTCTTCTTACAGGTGTATGATACCATTTCAACATGCATATAAGCTATATTGTCTATTGATAAGTAGGATATATTATGGACTCTACTTTAAAATCAAATCAACGTTAAAGCCAATGCTAAAACGAACGCTAAAACGTCAAACTCCTTACCTCATAGGAGGTACGATAACTGGGATTATAATGTCATATTATTATGGCTTTATTGTTTCCATCGTAGTAAATAGTGCTATTTGGTTTGTTATATCAACTATTGTTAACAAATATTACTGGAATTACACAGGATTTAAGGAAGAAATGTATCTCGTGAAATTTGGATTATCTAGAATCAATGCAAGGTGAATAAAGGCTAAGTGATATTTCATAGAAAATAAGCAATATTTCAAGAAGCGATCACATAAGTTTTATTATGGATAAAATTCTTATCATTTTTGTTTTGTTTTGACCTTGTACCCGCTTTGACTTTCTTTGAAAGATTTTGTGCCTACTTTTTTCTTTGCTGACGGAAGTGTAACCCACGTTGGTAAGCTATAATGTCACCTATGTATGGACGTACACCTTCGTTGAATTATCTATTGCAACTCTGGGGCCATAGCCGTACCTTCACTATGACCAATTATACTCATTTTTTTAGGATCTACCCCAGGCTGTTGTATAAGAACATTCAAAGTTTTCTCTGCATCATGAATTAGATCATTGCTTGTAGTGGATCATGTTAGAGTATAAAATATATAATGATTATATACTAACTACTCATTAAAAATTATTCTTCTTAGAGGAACGAATGAGCAAAATAGTCAGATTCAAGACAAATGATTGATTATTCGCTAGGTATTTTTTGCAGCTTTGACTATATTACTTATCCATAGTCATAACTAGCCATCTATTAATTTTGCTTACCTCTACTTCTTCGTACTTCTACTATCCAACAAAAGTTTCTGGTATAAAACAGTCTAAAACTGAAATCAATAATCAAATCAAGTCAGTAACTAATTATGATTGCAGATTATTAATATCCTTGAAAGATTGTCAGAGACTAAGATCCCAGGTTCAAGACTATATATTTTATACATTTCAACAAAACTCTTCAATTGCTCCTGAAGTATCTATTCTTTAAGAAAGTCAATAACAATCTTATTAAAAAGCGTTGAGTTATCCCTATAAAGTGTATGCCCGCAATTTTCGAGGAGAATTATTCTACAATTTTTCATTTTTATGAAGGGATAGAGAAAACTTACAGGAATCATTTGATCATCTTTTCCCCAAATTAATAGCGACTTAGCCTTGATTTTGTTTAATCGGTCATTTATTCTTGGTGCATGTGCACTACCCTCAAGAGCTGACATATATGCTTCTCTAGCTCCTGGTAATGACAATCTCTCAAAAAGCATATTCGCGTAATTAAATTCAATAGGTTTGACATTTTTATCTATCCTCAGGAGAGTATCTCTCACTTGTTTTACTGTCTTTGCTTTTACAATATTGATATAATCACGTAATACAGGCGTTCCCTTAAATGAAAAAGGAAGAGCACCTGCCGGACTTATAAGTATGAGTTTAGAAACTTCTGATGGGTAATTTATCGCAAATTCTGCCGCAATATGTCCTCCAAGGGAGCTGCCAATAATAGACAAAGAATGTGAACCTCTTCCTAATTGTTTGATAAATTTGGAAATAAATTTAAAGTAATATTTTATATTGTAAGTCATTTGAGGTTTATCACTTAGACCAAACCCAGGTAAGTCAAGTGCGATTACTTGAAACCCGTGGGACGAAATTATCTCAATATTATTTATCCAGCTTTCTATCGAGCCACCTAGTCCGTGAATCAATAAAACAGGATTGCCTTTGGATTCTGTGGCAAGGTAGCGTACATGAATTTTAGCTACGTTCAAATATCTATAATGCATATATTTTGTAATTACTTACGAAACCATAAATAAACGTCACAATATACTTTTGTTCAGACATACCAGTATATCAGGTGAAAGTACAACGTCAACCACAGGAACAACAACAACCAACCCTAACACGACATCACCATCAACGTCGCCACAATCTTCAACTACCGTAACCAATGTGATAACTAATAATAGGAACATACTCGAATCGTCTTCTTCTTCGAATGGTGGAGGTACTCTCTTGGTACTACTTCCTCACAGACAACTAATAATAACAACTTCCTGACCTATCTAAACACACCAGATAAAATAACAATACGATATTCTTCTGCATGGACAAAAACAGAATTTGCAAACAATCCTAGCATTCCTGTTATTTTCAATGCTCCTATTAATGGTACTACAACAGCAAAAACTACTCTGATGGTAAATATTAATAGTCAATTAACGCCATCTTCTGCAACACCCGATGCTTACACACAGCAGATTAACGCTTTGACAAAATCAAGTGTAATAAAACATATCATCACTGACACACATTCCAAAGTACTTACACCTACAGGTATTGCTGCATATCGTGAAATAAGTTATAATGGCATCAAGATCAGTACAGTCAACAATATACCTACACAAATACCACTCAAAAGAACAGCAATCTTCTTTGTAAATGGTAATACACGGTACAGCCTCTTGTACCTTGCAAAACAAACAGAGTACAATCAAAATCTTCCTACAGTACAGCAGGTGATTAATACATTTCAAATTTATTCTACTAATGGTTCTGTTGGCAGTAGCAACAAATAAGTACTCACAGCAAAGGTAATAGATAATGAAATATAAATACCTACAAATTTTTAGAAGGCGTTGAAAAGATGAACTGATTGTAGGAAAAACTTTATACTACGATAATAACCCAATTCTATTTTTAGGCTGCAATATCTTTTTCAGTAATTATTCTTTTTGGTGTTATTGTAACAAAAGAAAATAGTGGAGTCTGATCATCTTCAGTTCTGTACAAATGCTTACTCTTCTAACCAAGGGCTATATTTTTTACTTTTGTTAATGCGCTACCTTTGATAAAGCAGTATCCTCTTTTGCTATTTTTACCATCTACTATAAACCAGATTGGGACAATATAAGCATCATTTTTTCTCTTCGAGACAAACGACACAGATAGAAGTAGAGTAACAACATTCCTAAATATACGTCAACTGGAAAGACAGTGCAGATATACAAAGCAAGGTTAGAAGAACTAGAAGAGATAAACCAATTAAGAAATCGTGACGATTTAAGGATGATGCTATATCGCAATTATCAGATAAACAAGGTTGCAATAGATTGAGAGAAGACAGCAACCGATGATGTCATCTGCAATTTTTACAATATTTGTTTGATTTCATTGTTCCATTCATCCACTACTACATTCATTGCTCCATCATCCATTAACTTCTTGGTAGTTGGATCTCTAAAGCCCATGTATCCCATATGATTAAATCCTCTCTCCATAGCTTTACAATCTTTACTTGTTAATCCGAGATCAGGCTTACCGTCAGCATTTGCATCACATAAAGGAAGTATTTCATTCTGAACGTCTTGCTGAATATAATTAGACGGTAGAGATATCCCTTTGTGTGCTCCGGTATTTCCAAGTGCAGTATGATCTTCCACTCTTGGATAGGTGCCTGGTATTACTTTATCTTTGGGATCAACTAAATTGTAAAAATTGGTGACCACTTGTTCTATAATTTTGCGCATGGGAGACTCTATTCCATCGACGCTCCATGAACTGGCAACCCCTGCACCCATTAAATCAACAGAAGCTAGTTTGAAATTCTCACTTTTCCATTCTTTATTTTTGTGTAAGCTAGCCAGGGTGCTAAGTGTAACTCTGCCACCCATCGAGTGGCCAATCATTCTAACCTTTGAATCTGGACATTTATTCTTAAAGTCTAAAATGAAGTGTGCAAGTTTTGGCCCTTGTTGTTCAGCTATCGTTCCAACTGTCGAACCGCCATTAGAAGTGTTTGGATCCCAACTAAATCCAATAACAGGATTGTAGTAGCCATTACTATTCAACGACATCTTTACTCTCTCAGTTTGCTCTATGGCATTGCTTTGAGTAGCTCCAACACCATGTACAAATATTACAATTTCAGCAGGACACGTTCCAACTTGTAAACCTGGAACATCAGTGGCAGCATAGTCTTTTTTATTGTGATTTGGAAGTAGTAGTGATGTACTAGTATCAAAATTGGCACGTGTAGATACCAATGGTGTATCGGCTGCATTTGCTACGGTTCCCGCTGCTGTTTTTGTTGTTGATGATGATGTTGCTGCAATTGCGGTTGTTGTTTTTGTGGATACGAGTATTACTGAACCAAGAATTACCAAGGACACCAATAATGACGCGAATCTCATGTTTCAAAGGATTAGCGAAGGCTATTTATTTAAAGAAATATGAAGAGAAATGCTCGCATTTAGGGAGTCTCTTAGATCTGAAGAACTTATCCAGATTTATATACTAATAAGTCCTGTAGTAAAGTTAAATCTATCTAAGGTGAACCTGACAGATTTATGTCTGTCTTCATGCGAGAGATAGTGTATATTACTTCTATGAAATGAGTCTACTGACTTTTTGATAAGGTCTGTTTCTACAGTAGTCGCAGTAGGATTACTGCCGATGGTTGGATTTCCATCTGAGATAGTTACGTGATAACCTATACTGAAATCTAAGAATTGACCGAAAGGTTGATCTCCAATTAGAGTAGCAATTTAATTCTCAAGTTCAAACAAATTAAATATCTACTACTCCCTTAAAGTGAGCACCTTTATTATACAACCTTTAGATAAAACTTTTTTGCAATGTATAAGAGTACTATTTTGTGATACAATCTTTAGATAAACTAAAACGGTACATGGACTATAATTGCAATTCAATTCTAGATAAACTGGGGATCAGCTATATTTCCGAAGGTTCAGAAAGGCAGGCAAATGCTATATCGTCAATAAATGAGGCCAGA
>NZ_QURE01000101.1:0-662 GCF_009898475.1 Nitrososphaera sp. AFS
ACTTCAAAATTTTGGCAACCTTGGACTATGCTGTATGTTCTTGGTATTGAGAAATAATTTCTATAGACGGATCACCGCTCGAGCCGAATCGTCAAAACCTGTTGGCCCCCGATCTGATTACTTGCCTCTTCCTTACTGAAGGAATATTGTAATTCAGGAGATGGAATAACTCAATACTATACAAAGTGGCAACAAAATTGTTACTTCCCTGAGGCAAAATACTTTGCTTACCACATGTTAATTATGTTAATAGAATTCAAGACACCGATATTGTTACCTGCACTCATAGGAGCACTAGTACTACCACTGAAACGATATGCAAACGCAATACAATCCAATGATCATTCAACAATTTGAAGATGCAGCCCACAAATTTAGTAACAAAGCAGAAGCGTAAGCTGGAAAAAGCTTCAGGTGGAATATGAGGTATTCGCTAACGTGGGCCGTGTTACTCCTCGGCTGCCAACACAATAATCCTCCATTCAGGACAATGGGTAAATGCCTATACTTTGTAGCATAATTCAAAAAATAAGTGTCATTCGGGGACCATATCCAATGTCCTTTAAATAGTTCATTTCTGCTATTCTTAGTTACCACAATGATTCGTGGTTTGCAGGCTGAATTTGAAATTGTGCTACAAGCTAACTATTTCATCCTTTAAG
>NZ_QURE01000101.1:673-4218 GCF_009898475.1 Nitrososphaera sp. AFS
GATACAGAAATATATCTTGAAGCCTCAATAATTACGTGTAAGTAGATGAATTCAGGCATTCTGTCTAGTCACCCATACAGCCATAATCATATGCTCATGGAACGACTACTTATGAGTTTAGTCAAAAGATGGGCTGCAGGTAGTAGTATGGAGGATGCTATCGTGGCTGCCAAAAACTGCAATTTGAGAGGACAAAGGGTGATATTGAATCGCCTCGGTGAGGAGTATACTGAGGAAAACAAAATAAATCAAGTGATGGAGGAATATTCTAATTTACTTGGAAGATTATATTTGGAGAAAGTCGAAGGTTCCATTTCTGTCAAGCTGTCACAGCTTGGACTATCCATTAGTCATGACCTTTGTTTGAAGAATTTGAAATCTCTTGTCCGAAGGGCAAAAGAATTCGAGAAATTTGTTTGGATCGATATGGAGTCTTCCAAGTACACGGATGTTACATTAATGATCTACTTTGAGATGCTTCGCTGTCATAGAGGAATTGGAGTTGTTCTCCAGTCTGCACTTAGGCGTAGCGCGAGTGATCTTTTACATCTAATTGAAGTAGGCGGTATAGTAAGACTAGTAAAGGGTGCATATCATGAGAATGAACAAATTGCCTTTACATCCCCCATTGAAGTCAAAGCAAATTATACAAAATTGTTGGATATAATATTTAATAGCAGTCACACAATTACTAAGGTCAATAACGGTGACATTAAGTTTGCCATTGCAACACATGATTCTTATTTAGTTGACTATGCGATTCGGCTATCGAGAGTTTCAGGATTTCCTAAAAACAACTTTGAATTTGAATTCTTAAAGGGAATTCGCGACGACTTAAAGAGAAGTTTAGTCGGTCAGGGATTTATAGTAGCAGAATACGTACCATATGGTGATGAATGGCTTTCATATTCAATTAGAAGATTGAGAGAAAGAAAGAGAAACTTGTTCTTGTTGGCACGTTCTTTGGTTCTCTTGTAGGTGTATTTACAATACCCCAACTTATCATTTAACATCTTAATACATTTTCAGTTGAAGATATTGAATGAAGAAAAATCTGGATAAGCTGTTTTATTCTTGATAATGTCTAGAATATTGTTGTCCAATAAACTCTCCTAGGTACTTCGTATGCTACCCATAGTTTGGCTTTGTTCGTGCATGAACTGAGTTAAATAGTATGGTCCTCCTGAGCCTAAGCCTGTTGTACCAGACTTCTTCCAACCAACAAATGATTGACAGCCAACCATCGCTCCTGTAGTTGCGCTTCCGGCCCGATTAACATAAATTACACCTGACTCGATACCTTCGATAAATTTCTCAATCTCTTCTTTGTTCTTGGAGTAGATTCCCGCTGTCAATCCATACTTGGAACGATTACATGATCTGATGGCATCTTTGATATTATCATATTCTATCAGACACAATATAGGCACAAAAAGTTCATTTGCCAGCAACCAATGATCTCCAAGTAATCCCTCTATGATCGTAGGCTCAACATAAAACCCGTGTCTCAACTCACCATTCTTACAAACGCGGCCTCCCATCAGTATCCTCCCATCTCTAGAAGCTAGTCTAACATAGGTCCGATAATTTTTATAAGCATCCATGCTTATCAGAGGACCAACAAAGGTATTGCGCTCAAGAGGATTTCCGACTTTTAACTGATTATTTCTATTCACAAGTTCCTCAACGAATTGGCGTTTGATCTTTTTCTGCACATATGCGATCGAACAGGCACTACACTTCTGTCCAGCATATCCAAATGCAGCATTGGTTATTCCATAAGCAGCTTGTCCTAGATCTGCGCTTTCGGTAACTATTGCTGGATTTTTTCCTCCCAATTCTGTGATAGCCGGCCTTACGATAATTCTGTTGAATCTCCTAAGGATTTCATGCCCTGCTTTCACTGAACCAGTGAATGCTATTCCTGCCACGTGTTCATTTCGAGATATATTTCGGCCAAATTCTGTACCTGGACCTGTAATAAAATTTATCATACCATCGGGCAATCCCACATCAAGCATAATTTCCACAAATTTGTATCCGGAAGTTGGAGCTGTACTTGCAGGTTTTATTATTACTGTATTTCCAGTAATAAGGGCCCCGATACTCATCCCTACCAATATTGCTGCTGGAAAATTAAATGGGGCTATTACAGCCCATACTCCATATGGCTTCATAACACTTATACTAGTCTCCCCGTTGTGCGCACTCTTCATTGGTGTTGAAAATCCCCTATTGGTCTCCATACTCGCACAGTAATATCTAATAAAATCAATAGCTTCATCAACATCGGCCATTGCTTCATATCTATTCTTACCATTTTCATATGATAACCATGCTGCAATCTCGAACTTACTCCGACGTAACCTCTCTGCGGCATCTGCACATATTTTTATTCGTCTTTTGTAATCGTATTTTCGCCAGATTTCGAACGAATCTTTGGCCGCATTAATGGCGTTTATTGTGTCTTCGGATGTCGCTCGTGAGAAATATCCTAAGGTTATCCGAGTATCAATAGGTGAGTGTAGAGCAAATGTGGTTTGTGTCATTATTTTCTTTCCACCAATAATCAGCGGATACACATTGCCGAATTCACTTTTGACATTCTGGAGTGCTAGTTCATAACGATCATGAAATGAATCTTCTTTTTTTGAAAGCACAAATTTGTTAAAAGTCTGTTCATTTTTGAACCTCATAAAGTAACTATACAGATTGAAGCTTAATAAATTATCATAGCCAAGGCTAAGACTTTAACAGAAATACTAATATTTACAATTTCACTTACCAGATGTAAAATGGCGCAGGCACTCTTGGAGTTTCTGGGCCTTTAAGTACTATGGAAGTTGTTATCAACAATGTATTAGGGACGAGTACTGAATCACCGCTGTCCATGTGCAGTCCTGAATACAACAATCCAACGTCCGATACTCTGCCACTATTTCCAAGGACTGTAATCCTGTCCTCTATTTGAAATGGTCTAGTTATTATCAGATACATACCTGCAATCAAATTACCAATCACATTTTGTGCAGCAAAACCTATTACTACTCCAGTTATAGTTCCAATTGCCGCTGCTAACGTTGGATTTTGGCTGAGATATGATATTATAACAGCGGTAATTATTAAGGAACCAAGTATTCTAATAAGACTTTTTATCGATTTTGCAGTCAAGTTAGATTGACGCGCAGCCATGGCTAGTTTGAAAGCGGAATTGCTAATCACCTCCATTACGATATAACCTATCAAAGCAAATTGTGCTATCTGAGCATACAGCAAAAATTTAGGAGGTATCAAGGGCCCTAGTAAAACTGTGGTGAGACTTAGTGCAACAACTAAAACTATGCCCAAAATGGTAACTCTTTTCCAAACTGATTGCCTAGTCTGTTTTTCAATTGTGTGAACTGAACCTTTCTCAGGAAAATAAGTGTTAACCATTGACCGGAGAGGTATATGTCAATTGCAGATAAAGTTATCGTTATCATTAGTATAAGGATGAAACTATCAACTTTCAAGTTAGAGTGCCATATTTGTTCAATTAGAATTCT
>NZ_QURE01000101.1:4233-5209 GCF_009898475.1 Nitrososphaera sp. AFS
GCCTTAGTCATAGCTATACAAGATATGATGGGGGGAGTTATCATAACCTTTGACAAGATGATCCCTTTACTTAACATATGAAAAATTAACAAAGATTAATACAAATTATTCATACTTTAGATCATCCTTCATTCATTATGATCATGAATATTGAATATTGAATATTGTTTACCGTAGTACCTACCTTATCTATAGTAGATCTATCTCCTTATCTACTAATTTACACGCTGATGTTGAAGAGGCAGATGTGGACTTGAACTATCTTGTCCTGTCTTCTGTAAATGATGGAGCTAGTTATCAGAATCTCTACTTGTTGACATCATTGATTAGCATTTTTCATAGTATATTTATATTGGTACAACATGGGATCAATAGCCATTCTGAGCCCGACTTTTATCGAAAATTAGTGTACGAAAAAAAGACATAAACACGTGTGCAAACTCTATTTTTATCAATAATTGGTGATATGCTCATTACTAGGTTGTCAGACTACAAATCCATCCAACCGAGACTACTTATGCAGAATGTTCATAGATGGTGATATGCAAAAGTATAATTATTAAACTTAAAGTAACTACATTCAGTATGAAATGTTCCGTTAGGGGATGCACTCATAGAGGGGGGCGTACTATAGATCCCAAAAATATCGAGAAGGGTTCTATTTGCTTGTGTTTACACCACCTGATGGAGTCGCTTAATGACTATATGAGAAGTTATTATAAGATGGAATATCCATAACCGATCTCTTACTCTGGATTCATATGAAACCTTGTATCATTTTGTATAGACTATAATTCAGAATGTAATATATGTACCAATGATAAAGATAAGCATTCAGGCAGATAATAAACAAGTGAATCCAATCGAATTATTAGTCTAACATCGATCACTATGGCTAGCGACTTACTGGCAGTTATGGACCGCATGTATCTCCGTTTTGAGAGATATTTACTTAGCACATTAGAATCCGTTCTTT
>NZ_QURE01000101.1:5215-8563 GCF_009898475.1 Nitrososphaera sp. AFS
AAAGTTAGATGTAGCTAATATAAATTCAATAAACTAACGTCTGTTCTTTTATAAATATAGATTAAGCAGCGAAAGTTAGATGTAGCTAATATAAATTCACATTCATGACCAATCTAAATATTTAGAAACCCCTTCAGATAACTAAGGTAGTTAATAGTAATTCCGATGTTGAAGCCTTTGTTTAAGGCTGAATTACTCTATATGATCAGAGGCAGATTAGGATAGTTTGTCTTCTTGTTTAAAGTCAAAGTGTTAGGTAAGACTGCAGAATATGCTATGCTAGGAATGACCGATCAAATATATGATTGTCCCGGGACACAAAACTGATTATTTCAGTCTAATATTTAAATAAGTAAACACTGTACGCATCATTATAGTATAGCGATATCAGGTTACGGTAAATAGTATCATGTCGCACCTAATCCGTACCTACATGGCATCGTCACCATCACTTTACCTCAATGTCATCTAAGCCTAAGGAAGGACAAATAAAGTCAGTTAGAATCTATACCATAGTTTCGTAATTTCACTCATCTATGCATTAGGTAGACCTGTTAACAATTCGCCAAAATATGCGAATTTTTTACGGCTATATCCAGGGACACAAACCACTTCGAAGATGAGTTGGCATGGCTTAAGTTTATTGTCTGAAAATAGCATGGCTAAAACTTAATATATAAATTATTGTAGAAGACGGCCATTTTTTTGACCAGATCCTTATATGACTAGATTGCGTTCCTTGGCTTATCCGCGCCAAATTAGATAGCTGTTGTACCTCCTAGAAGGTAGCTGGGTGATAGATCTCCTAAGCACCACGCTTAATAACATAGTTAGTAGGGCCCAGCTTTTAAGGGCGCTTAAGCTGAAGCGGTTTGTCCTGTAGTAAGTTTACTATGGCCAAGGGCAAACCTCAATTGATTTTAAGTATTCTCCAAGGAGTCATTTTAAATGCTCTATGGGCAGGCTGTCGGCTAGCCACGTCTCGCGTTTACAGGTAGTTGGTGAATTCCGGAACTAAGCTCAGTATCACCCATTCGTGAGCTAATATGATTCTATACAAAGAAGGATATACCACAGATGTAGAAGAATAATAAGGTAATCTATACTCAGTTTGGCTCATTTCTTTTGTTGGAGACTTCATATCGTTTGTATATCTCTCATGCTCCGGTATGTTCATGCCAGTTCCTCCACTTCCATACTTTCTGTATACTTGATAGAATTTGAATCCGCAGTTTAAACAGTGAGAAAAATCGACAACTTCATCCGCTTTAAAGTAGCTGTGCTGAAGTTCATTTTCCTTTTCCCCATCACATTTTGGGCAATCCATTAATATTCCATCGGCCTATTTAATATTGAATTTCGCTTTTAAAATTGGATGTGTCAGAGAGTAGATAGGTTCGCACTACACAGACTTATTATCCGTGATGATGGCCTATGTATAACCGTTAAATCATATAACGACCTCTTTTATATGAATACCATGAAGCATAATCGTAAGGTAGGTGTCATAATAGGAGCTACTCTAATATCCATCTCGCTCCTTTCTGTAGGCGCAATCCTATCACTACAATATAGCAATTTGGCTAATGCCCAAAATCAGAAAACCAATCAGTCACAATCACAATCAAATAAGACCAAGAGCGCAAGCACTGTCGCTCCCCCCATAGGGAATGTACAGCAGCTCTCAAAAGCCTTAGGAAACAATACTAAAATAATCTCAAATAACACCAAGATTGGCAATCCTAATGCAGGAAAGGCTGCACAATCTCAGCAGAAAGTCACGTCAAACACTCCTAAAAATGGACTGCCATCCAATCCAACTAAAGGCAGCGGTAGTGCATCGAACGCTGGGGGAGGTAACATGACAAAAGCAGGTGGAGGCGCAGCAGGTAACATGACAAAAGCAGGTGGAGGCGCAGCAGGTAACATGACAAAAGGGAGGCGCAGCAGGTAACATGACAAAAGGTGGCGGAAAAACAAACCACGCTGGCATAAGCACTGGTCCAGGTAAAGTGTAGGGCCAAATAGGCCATACATTCATTTTTACAAGGTGAATCTGGTAGTTAAGGATCGCATCTGTTAAGACTTTTTCGGCTTTAATTTTAGATTTAACTATATTCCAAAAAACCGCTTGTTCTGATGAAATTTGTTAGGTGCTTTGACATATCCTTGCACAGATCTGTCATGACCCTATCAGGCTTCTGTTCATCTCAGCAAAAGGTTATGACATAATAAAGCTACAAACTATCTATCGAGAATGACTGTTCTTGCTATCTAAATATAGGAACCGCAAAGCTCCCCCTGGGCAAGATTTTAAGAGAATGTGGCCGGCCTTGCAGGTGTCACTACTCACAACTAGTAAAGGCTTTTAAAACAGCTACAACGGAATCTACATTTGTATAGTATGAAAAGGCTTATGTCAGAGCTTTAATTAGGCTCAATTGTTACCTACACATTTTTATACTATAAATATAATCTGTCGATTGGACCTATGGTGCCAGAATTCCAGAAGCTCATTCATGCTGCCGAGTGAATGCTGCTACCATTGATGAATATCTTTGCTATAAAAGCTGTAACAAATTTGTCTGACAATTATCGAATGAGCCTTATCCGTGCACTTAGTAACCTGTCGACCAAAAACAAGCCTTTCAAATCCATGAAAAGATAGGACATTTTAACATTCCATGAGTCATTTGAGAAAACATAGCAATAAGACTGAAAGCATAAGTGGATTGATACTTATAATTCATTTCATTCTTATGTTACTATTCTTTTGCTGGTTAATGATTAAACAGAATAGTTATAGCGATATTGTTAGGCGGCTATTGGAGTTTTATAACGGGCATTCTCCAGGCAATGTCAAAAATAGACCAATAAGCACACAAAGAGACGGGAGGCCAGTTCGAAAAAGGTTGATAGTCACAGAAAGGCCACAGCGAGGTTAGCTAGGGAAAATATCAAGTATTCATCCGACGAATGTGAAATTAGACTGCAGATAAGTAAAAAGTGTGGGCTGGGTTGGGCTGATGTGCTATCTTGAGCGGAGAGGACTAATCAGCCAATGGTCCCGTCCTATTCGACATGGACTGAATAATTCAAGTCCAAATAAAGTAACTCTAGGATCTGCATAAATACATTCTTACCGCTATGGCATTGTGGTATTAAAACGATCACATCCTGGATCTTTTTATTTACTCATGATCTGGACGACTGGCTTATTGTTTTTGACATACAGATAGTATTTACAGTCTACAACCGCCATGCCACATTAGAAAAAGGAAATGTAGTAGCACTTCACTCAGACATAAGTTATTCGTGCCTACAAACCTACTGGAAGATTGCCATCTA
>NZ_QURE01000101.1:8571-21419 GCF_009898475.1 Nitrososphaera sp. AFS
ATTACCGTTCTAACCATTTGCCGTACCCTTGGCTGCAATGCCACCATTACCACCATTACCGCAATCGGTAGTACTGCAAGTAGTTCCATTAGCTCATTAGATGTACCCAGTAGTACGTCGTTGCCACCATTACCAGATTTTGAATTGCCGCTGTTATGTGAATTGTGATCACTACCACTTCTCCCATTAAATGTACCCAATACTGCTATTCCGCCATTACCACCATTACCATTGGTTGAATTACCAGAATTAAAACTATTGAAGCACCACCAGCTCCACCTTGGACGTTATCAACTTAAAAGTTATAAGATAATATTTCTAACACAAATCATGATAGTTTTAGCTGCATCAGGTCCATGTAAAGTATCTTCTTAGAACTGTAAAGGTGTAAAGTATATAAAGTATCTTCTTAGAAGCCGAAAATAGAAAATAGTTTAATCTTACAACATCCGTTCCCTCTTCTCCTATATCAATAGTAATCAATCGTATTTAATGAGTTATTAATCTGTCTTTTTTCTTCTTTTGTCTATATTTTTTATAAGCATCATTCCCATAGGTAGTGGGCGATTCTGTATTATCTTCTGATGCTTCAATGTTACTCATCGGAGAAGTATAGCTCAATATTGGATATATCAGTATTAAAAATTATGGGCCAAGCTAATGCTAATGAATCCAATTGAGACTACGTCATAAACGACTGAATTGGTATTATCCAAAAATGTGGTGCGGAATTCACGATTTTTTGAACAAGATCGCACATGATTTTTCGAACTGTTCTTTGCTCATTGGAGGTATGTCTGAAACTCTAAGATTCTGTTCAACGTGTTCTCGTTTCTTTTGACCTATTAATGGTGCAATTATAGATGGACTTGAACGAATTATTTGGATTAATTTTGCAACTTGATCGCCTGATCCGCCATAGTCCGGAATACTCGCTCTAAGTAACTGCCCTTGGAATAATGGAATACTTGTAAATATTCCTATGCGCAACCTTGCTGCAGCCTCTAGTATGTTTAAATTTTTTTCAGCACCAACAGTCTGATTTTTGAGAACTAATGCTTCGCTATAAGCCAGATTGTACGGAAGTTGAATAAAACGAAATCCGTGTTCGTTACCTCCAATTTTTTCTGCTAATTTAACTACCTCCTCCAGGGACAAGTATTCCTTGTTATCTGGCGTTACTCTAAAGCATGTCCAAGTGGCCATTCCGTAATATCGTATCTTGTTATTTGAACGATATCTTTCGTAAATTTCAAAAACTTTCGTCAGCATTTGAATAAATTCTTCTCTGCTGACATCCTCATACCAACTCTCAAGTGCATTATGTACGTAAACCAAATCAATGGTACCCAAATGCATATTCGTTAACGATTTATCAATACATCTTTCAATATACGCAGGATTGAGTACATTGTAGCCAGAACTAATATCATCGGGTTTGATGATTCCTGTAGATATATACATCCTCTGTAAATATTCCATTACATCAATTGCGGGATAATCACCATCATTTGTTATATATCCGTTCTTAGTACAGATAAATACCTGATCTCTCGAAATAATGCCATCATTTATCAGGCTATTCAAGGCACGGCCTATACTCCTTTCTGATTTCATGGCCCTATAATTTATGGCAGTATCTATAACGTTGATGGCACCTGAGCTGACAGACTTATAAATTGCATTTTCAAGAGCTTCATCGTCTTCTTTTGTGGTGTTACCAAGATAAGTTCCTATTCCAACACTTGACAAGTACAGACCATCAAACAATCTAAAATGGGAGGACGGTTTCCCCCTCTTTTGTATCGCATTATTTGCATAATTCTTTGTGCCATCCGGAGTTGCATAGCCGTGGAGTATTTCAAATGTTTTAGACATCCTTAGTCAAATCAGTATTACCATCTAAAAACCTACCTGATATCAGACGAGCAGCAGGCAGATAATTTTGAATATTATCTCCAGATTAAACTCACGGTCAAGATTAAGGTATTGTTGTAACTTTAAACATTCAAGTCAATGCCTCACTATCAGAATCTATTATCAACCCGAAACTTCGTTGATTGCCATATGATGGCTTTGGAATTAAGTGTTGATCAGCGATTGTAATACTTGTGAGTTTAGAGTTTCTTTCCATTATTTGTATTTTTAGATACACGAGTCTATGAATAAGCATTAGATCAGCAAGCATCGAAATCGAGGTACATTACATTTTACGACAACTAGAAATAGGGACAGACCTTTACTTGAGAGTCACAATGCCTATTATTTTTTAAATAGTTTTACAACTTTGAATACAGCCAAATTGATTAAAAAGAAAGAGATCACGGAAGCGGTCAACGAGCTGAGCATCGATGCTTGATAGGGCACCGCTCCCAATTGAAGAAATTGGTAGGTCAAAGAGATTTTCGAAAATGAATAGGCAATCTCAGAAATGAGAAAAGCAGTGAACAGTTTCGTCAAATCCTTTTTCAAGATCTTATAATCTTTTTTTCCGGTTAGTGGATCGAAATACCTATACCTGTTGTCAATATAAAAGAGGCAGAGAAATATCGGTATATAAACACTATATTCTGTTAATAAAGAAAACACTGAGTTATACAGATGACTTTTGTTGTAATGAGTGTAATATAGCTGCGTTAAATAAGCAGCGGAAAAGAAAGAACAGATCCCAGCAATAATGACATTTTTATTAAATAGAATAAGGTCCTTATACTTGTGGTATATGCTGTTTTTATCGCGTCTAATTCTACTTCAACCATCCTTTAGCTTCTATGACAGTTGCCAATATGATTACGAAGAACAGAACTATATCGGTATAGTAAAAATCTTAAAGAACATAAAGATTAAATGAACCGGTGCTCATTAAGATTGATTCTGTTAGCAGCTCTTGTGCGTCTTGATGAGTAAAAAACGCATCTTACCACGTTGTGTACCTTGGCGTAGCAGCCATTATTTATTAATGTTGATGATTTTTGCATCAATGAGCCTATCAAATTTCTTTAGGACAATTGTAAATCTAAAACTTATCTCAAATGAACAAATTTTAATATTGTCGCCCAAACAACGATGAGGGAAATCATTTGTCTAACTGAATTTGTACCCAGGGTACTATAAGTGTCATAGGTCTACTTTTCCAATCATACTAAACTTGGATTTCGTTACATTGAATCCCTTTTTGTCTTTAAATTAAGACACCTCGCCAGCTACCGACAAGACAATCATCCTCGTTTTTGAAGGATATTGTTGGCCATGACTCCACTATTGATATGATGTAAAGGGTTCAGCCATCCAATTTACTATGAGAATTGCAGACATGTCTAATTCTTGGTACATTAGCATTACCTATGCACATTTTTCTCTAGTGCGTTCCAATCGTACTGAAGAAATGACAATCAGGGCTTCAGCTCTTTATCTTATAGTGAACCAATGCATAAACGCGTGGAGGGTATTTTATATCCCCCACTGCAGTAAACTTGATATCTATTACCTCAATCTTTGGGTCAGCCAGAAATTCATTTATCTCTCCTTCAAAAACCCTCCTAGCTTCCTCGAAGTCTCTCTTCTCTTGCCGAAGTCCAACTGCAGAGCCTCTAAAGAGTTTTACAGGCATGTATTGCGATAAGCCTCTTTGTCTCAAAAAGGTTTTGCTGCTGTATTTATAATTTTGTCTTCAATAGAGCTGGGAATAAAATGTAGGAAATATCCAAAAAACTTTGGAAAAATATAATCAAGCACTAATGTAGCAACTGACTAGAAGTTTTAAACATTTGCAGTAAAAGATATTTTAAGGTAGTATTTACATTTTAGCTTAATGATCTTTCCATCTCAATTTAATTTAGCCAAGTTTGCGAAAGCGAATTTAAGGGATATTGTATTAATAGCCGTAGCGTTCTACAATTACTAATGATGCCCTTTGGGGTCGATGTGCTTGGGACTCTGAGTGAAAAGTTAAAGCAGCTAGTGGATGAAACTAAAGAAAAAGGGAATTCATTTAGTGCATTAATCGAACTATACAAAGAAAATAAAGTTAGTGAGAAGGAATTCTTTTCTAATATCCTAAGTTATGTAGCCACATCATCAGCTCTGAATTTTCTTATGGTCAGGGTAATATTAGAACTTAGGTCAGCTTTGGAAAAAGGTACTACCATAAAAGATGTGACAGGTGCAACTACATCATCTTCTAACTCACAGCCAGGAGGCAGTTTTGGTATCGATAGCTTCATGTCTTCTGTAAATACGGTAGGCCAACTTCCTAATTCTGTTTCTGTGGATCAAAATGAAGGTGATTTGAATTTACGAGATCGTTCCACATCACTAAATCCCAAATCCTGTGGAAAATGCGGGGTCTCACTCCCATCAGAAGCCAAATTTTGCAGCGAGTGTGGAAACAGCCAGGAAGATACCTATTAGCGAACAATTTATCTCCGAATTATGCATGTGATTACTTATTAAGTGCTAATTTTGTCGATATAACAACTTAGAAGATACTTTCAGTGTTTGATCCTCTTTTTTTTAAAACCGGTTGTGGTTAATTTGAATGCTAACTCTAAGATGAAGAGATGATTACCACAATCAATGCATTTAAAGTACTTTATGATATCTCGAATTATTGGAGATTATGATTCTAATTGATAAATTGGGCGTTTTTTTGGACGGTCTGTTGATTAAGCAACCACATTAATCAGTAATTGTACTTGGGAGAAAATCGTGTAAGGACCTGATCTTCACGTATAGATTCATATTAAAATAGAAAGAGTATGCTCCCACCCCCCCCCTTCATCCCTTAATTAGCAGTTCTGATGTGACCAATTTTGTTGGATTGTGAACTTGTGGTACTCTAAGAATCCTCCCTCTATCGAGTTAAAGAGCTCTAAATCGATAATTCATTCATTTATAGTTAAAGGATATAACGGACTTACCATTAATCCATATCAAGGCTGCCACCATAGATGTGGTTATTGCTATGCAACATACGAATGGTCTCCTGAGTTTTATGACAAAATTTATGCCAAGAGCAATGCACCTGAAATTTTGGAAAAACAATTGAAATCTTGGAAACATGAATACGTTAAACCAGTAATGATCTCATCTGCTACTGACGCATATCAACCTGCAGAATTGAAGTATAATCTCACAAGGAGATGTGTGGAAACATTGCAAAAATTCAAATTTCCATACTATGTCTTTACAAAATCGGTAATTATCGAACGAGATTTATGGTTACATCAAAGGTATAAGGATGATTGTTTTCTGGTTTGGTCTATAACCACATGTGACGAGCAGATCAGACGTTTGATAGAGCCTGGTACTCCGCCATCCCATTCTATCTTTCAGGTTATAAAAAAATTTGTAGATGCAGGTGTATGTTGCGGTGTAAATATTGATCCTATCATGCCCTTGATTACGGATTCTCCACATCATATAGAAAGAATAATAGGTAATTGTCATGATGCTAGAGTGCAGTTTATCTCAGGGGCAATTCTGAGATTGAGAGTAGATATCTGGGAAAGACTTAAATCAATCATTAATTTGTTAGGCATAAAAAATGGTATAGAAAAATACAAAAATGACATTTATGAATTTAAAGAACCGTTGAGATCTAGGGATAATATCAATGTTAAAAGATCTTATGAAACTTGCATACTTCAAAATTTAAAACAGCGAGCATTAGAAAAAAACATGATTTTTGATTTTCCTGATTTATTTAGAGCGAATTCTGGGCCCCAAACGAGCAATCAAACTCATAGTGCAGAAGCTCAAACCTTGTTATTAAATTACTTGTAGATAGATCAACTCTATAATTCCGTAGATTTAGCCACCAGTGGTCTTCATGTTACAATATTATATTGTATTGTAATGTATTGTAAGTGTTAGAAAGTTTTGTATATCGTGGCTAATCCGTTGTCTTAGCCTCAAACAAGAACATTGAATGACTAAAATGGAATTGACTCCCACGTTCCACTTAATTGACATTGGTTGCTATGCTTTAAATTACATTTTGTTGGATGAGTCTGAATATATGCAGGCAAGAATAGGAAATAAAGCCCCTAATCTATCGGTTTCTGAATGGGTTCAAGGTAGGCCGACCAATATAGACAAAGAAAATGGAAACGTAGTACTTGTCGAGGTATTTCAGGTCAATTGCCCAGGCTGCTTCACACATGGTATTCCACAAGCAATAGACATGTATAGGAAATATCGTGATTCGGATCTAAAAGTATTAGGTGTAGCTACTGCATTCGAGGATTTTGATAAAAATACCATAGAAAATCTTAGGCTTTTGCTTACCACAGGTGAGCTAATTGGAGAACCTGTTAGAGTATTAGGGCAATATGGCCATTTGCTGCCAGGTAACAAATTAAGTTATAAAATACCATTTCCGGTAGGAATGGATGTTCTACTTAGAGTCGGTCCTCTGACACGCGAGAAAATAATGGATTTTATCGAAGCCAATATACCGGCATACAGATCTTATTCTGAAAAGGACAAGCAATCAGCTTATGAACAAGTCCAACAATATCTACAGCAAAAACAGTTTTCTGCAAAGACGTTTGAAGTGTATGGATTACGTGGCACCCCCTCCGCGATCCTAGTAGATAAAAAGGGGATGCTACGACAGACCTTCTTTGGGTCAAATGGATTTCTCGAAAGCTCAATAATGCAGCTTTTGGGTGAATAAATGTGCGAGTGAGTGCGCTACTGGGACAATGAGCAATCCTGCAGGTCTGTCGTGCTCAAGTGAATCTCATAATCTTGAGTCGCCAAAAAAACGCAAATTGCTAGTTTGATCATTAAGCATCACTTATCGGATCGTATTATCGAGCTATTCTGTTGTTAGGATGGAAGGCCCTTAATTCTGTTTGTTGTAGTTAAAAGGCTATTTACACCCGACTACGTTGGCTAGTTTATGGGTGTTCATAGGCCGCAATAGATCATAACTGACTTAAACAATTTATCGCCTTGAGTTATGTATACCCCAATGAAGAGTATAAATTTTGTTATAGTTGGCGATTATCAAATTGTTAATGATCTAGGTAAAAAAGGGACTACGACCGATTTATCCATTTATGATAGAAAAACACGTGACACTATTTACACTTGGACTGTACCTATCACCTTTCCAGATAAAATTCAATCTCTGATGCAGGCAGTCAACATTGCTGAATATGCTATCGTGAATGTCGCAAAGATAGACAAGTATCTAGGAGAGCAAATCTTAGCTCTCGATGCAATTAAGGCTAGGGAAGGATTCATTATACATTCGTACGAGGTAGATGAGGAAAAACTAAAAACTTTAATAAAACACACATCAATTTCGGATTTTAAATTTCTCACAGATATAGATCAGTTAAAACAACTAATGAACAACCTTGAGCCAAAAAGTCAAGAAGGAGATTGCATGATTCCAATAGACCATGCTTTTAGGGTGAAGGGAGTTGGGACAGTGGTACTAGGGGTGATAAAGCAAGGTGTAGTTAAGACATTTGATCAATTGAAAATTCTACCTAGCGGAAAAAATATTATCGTAAAATCGATTCAAATGCATGATGACACTGTAACTGAATCCAAAAGTCCTGCACGAGTAGGTTTGGCCATTAAGGGAATTGATGCAGATGAGATTTCTAGAGGCGACGTACTGTGCTCTCCTGAATCACTACATCTACAGACTGCTACTAATTCTATTGCTGCAGAATTCATTAAAATTCATTATTATAAAGGAGAAATAACAGAAAGCCAGACTTATGTCATATCTGTGGGTCTTCAAACTAAACCAGTAAAAATAAAATACCGTAACGCTACTGAGATTGTTATATCTTCAGAGAACGAACTAGTTTTCTTTTCTGGCCAGCCCTATGCTCTTTTAAAACCTGACGGTTCGGGTACAAGGATAATTGCAAAGGGAGTGATTCAATAAGGCAATCCATTTATGCGAGTGTGCTCTTATCACAAGCAATAAAGGCAATGTAGATTAGCAGGTAAGATTCAACTGAGTGGCCGAGGAGAATTTAGATGTGATAATTCTGTTGATGTATTGCGCTTAGAAAGGGCAATATGGTGGTGGAAAAGGATTAGAATATGAGATCTGACAAAAACATACATATGATTAGTTAAAAGTTTTAAAAAATTAAATAGACAAGGAGATTATTTTCTATATATTTATGGTGACAAAAGCTAGGGCAATTGTATTCGTAGAATATACGGGATGGAATGCCATAATTCCTTTATCTAGGTATTGCCTATTCATTTTGAGTTTTCATTAGATAAGTTAGTGAGGTTGTAGGATATGAATAATTACAAACAAGCAATAGTAGTCAGAAAGGACTTGGGTATGGGAGCAGGAAAGATTGCAGGGCAAGTGGCTCACGCAGCTGTGCTAGCAGCTGAAAAAATCAGAAAATACAATTATGAATGGTACACTTCATGGCTTTATGAGGATGATCCACCACAGACTAAAATTGTCTTGAAGGTTAATAGTGCTGAGGAACTGATTAAAGTGACTCGTGAGGCGCCCATGGAATATTTGACATTCATACATGATGCAGGAAAAACGCAGATAGCACCTAATACGCTGACTTGCATTGGCATTGGACCCATGCCGAACGAGGCTATAGAACCTATTATAAAAAATCTTAAGCTACTTTAGTACATATTTTCTGATCCAGTGTCATATTGATAACATAAGAAGTCACGTAGTGAGGATATGATACAACTAGTTTTAACACCATCCGAGTTCTCTAGTTCAAAGTACTTCTCATAGTACCCATTAGCTCTGCTCTCTTAAGTTCAAGTCAACCAGTCCTGGAAGACACAATTCCATCGAATGCTAAAGCTCGACTGTGCGTAACATTATGAGCGCAAACCAGACGATATTGACTTCATGTAATCTGTGGACTAGACCTAAAAAACATGCTAATAACGTTGTAGAGTATAGCGAAAATACCCATTTCAATGCGTGCTGAAGAAATTACCTAGCTTTATTTCAAACAGGAATGGTTCCACACGACCAATGTGAATGTTCATAACTAATATCGGTGATCAACCATTTGTTTTAGGATGATGACAGTGAGAGAATGAAGGTGTCAGATCTGTTCGTAAAGTGCTTAGAAACCGAGGGAGTAGAATACATTTTTGGCATTCCGGGAGAAGAAACTAATGATGTTATGATATCATTACTAGAATCAAAGAAAATAAAATTCGTGCTGGTAAGGCATGAGCAGGCAGCGGCTTTTATGGCTGATGTTTATGGAAGGCTGACACAGAAGGTTGGAGTTTGTCTTTCTACATTGGGGCCGGGCGCCACAAACTTGGCTACAGGAGTTGCAAATGCCAATATGGATAGATCTCCTTTGCTAGCGATAACAGGTCAGACTAGCACTGACGTTCTACACAAGGAATCTCATCAAAACATGGATGTTATAACCATGTTCAAACCGATCACAAAATGGAACTGGTCAATTCGCAATCCTGATGATATACCTGAAATTACTAGAAGGGCCTTCAAAATTTCATTAGACGAAAAAGCAGGAGCAGTGCATCTTGAAATACCACAGGACATAGCCAAAAAAAATTCTGAAATCAAACCTATAAGAGCTCAAGCATTTTTAAGATCAAGACCCAATCAAGTTTCAGTCAAAGCAGCAGCAAAATTGATCTATGAGGCTAGAGCGCCGATTTTACTAGTTGGTAATGGCTGTATAAGAGGAAATGCAAGTCCTTATTTGAGAAAATTTGTAGAGGAAACAGGGATATGCTCCATGAATACATTTATGGCTAAAGGTGTAATATCGGATAAATCAGAGAGACACTTACAAACAATTGGAATCAAAGAGGCTGATCATGCACAGATCGCAATGAGAGAATCTGATTTGGTAATTGCCGTAGGATATGATCTTGTAGAATACAGTCCTAAGAATTGGAATGGAGATCTAAAAAAGAAAATTATTCATATTGATTTCACTCCTGCTGAAGTTGATACATACTATCCGCCTATGGTAGAAATAGCTGCAGATATAGAATACACGATAGACGCTATCTTAGCAGAGTTTCGTGAAAAAGAAGTGAAAAAAGAAAATCCATTCTTTGAAAGGTTCCCTTGGTATGAAATTCCATCGGTTTTCAAAAATGTTAAGCATGAAGTAGCGTTGAGAATAGAAAGGTACGATAACGATTTATCTTATCCGGTGAAGCCTGAAAAATTAGTTTCTGCGGTTCGAAATGCGCTTGAAGAAGACGATATAATTATATCTGATGTTGGAGCTCACAAGTTGTGGATAGCAAAAGTATACAAATCTTATAGCCCCAATACATGCATTATTACTAATGGATTCTGTTCAATGGGATTTGCACTTCCCGGAGCAATTGCAGCTCAACTTGCTAAACCTAAACAGAAAGTGATTGCAATGTGCGGAGATGCCGGGTTTTTGATGAATGTTCAAGAACTTGAAACTGCAGTCCGTTTGAAATTGCCCGTCATAGTGGTTGTATGGTGTGATTCTGATCTTGGTATGATATCTTTGAAACAAATAAATGAATTTGGGAAAAGCGCATTCACAAGATTCAATAATCCTGACTTTGTAAAACTCGCACAAAGTTTTGGAGCAGAGGGTTATGATGTAAAATCTACTACCAAGCTTCCTGATATATTGGAAAAAGCAACAGAATCAAAGGATGTTCCGGTCGTGATATCAGTTAGTGTAGATTACTCTAGAAATCGAGTATTATTAGACGATAGCCTTTTCGTTTAGACAGTATAGCCCAATTAATAACGTGAAACTAAAATTGAGATAGTATCGTCAGAATCATCACCAGTAGCATTAGTAGACAGTATAGTGTATGCTTGGCCCAATTAATAACGTGAAACTAAAATTGAGATAGTAACGTCAGAATCATCATCAGTACCTATCAATCTCAAATAAAGAAAATTGGTTGGTACTACTGGCGGCACCCTTAGTTCCCAATCGACTTCAGACAGAAAATTCACCCTCAGCGTAATGAGATGCGGAGCCAAAAGATGGTGTCGATCCGCTCAAAGTCAATAATAACGGCCAGTCGACAGCTCCCTAGTCCTCCTCAAGAGGAATCTTTTAACCAAGTTGAATCTGAAGTGGAAAGATAGAAGCTAATCCTCAGCTTGGTGTATCGTAGTGATAGCGCTGGCATTCAGCTTGGTTTCATCGTGTGCTCATACCTGAGTCAATCGCTCAGAATATGCACTTCAGAAATGCTCCTTCTCTCTGATTGTGCAGAGTTGTACTACTCAAAGTTTTCATCCCACCTCTGATTGTGCAGGATTAAAATAGACGTCGTTTCCTTATCCGCTAAAATCAACTAATTATGATATTCTTTACATTTTATCCTCATTATTTACTGAACTGTTTTACAGCAAAGAATTCTCAAATTTGATGTACTATATTTCTAGCTTGTTCTTATGTACGAGAGGCAGTGGAGGGAAGCGAACATGTGACTAGGTTTCTTCGTTGCTAGTCAACAAATAGCATACCACCCATATAATATATTGTGATGAGCACAAAAATATGAGTAAAATAAAGATTCCAGCTAGTGCTACGCTTATCTCATATTCTGAGGTGATAAATAAAATACATGATACCATTTAATGATGAACTAATTGTAAATGCTGTCGAAAAAGTAAGTAGGGCTGTTGTAAACATCGCAAGCGTAAGAACAATCCGTGACCAAGCATTTCGTGCATTCCCGGTCGAAGGCGTTGGTTCAGGTGTAATAATCAACGAAAAATGTCATGTCTTATCGAATAATCATGTTATTGATGAAGCCCAAAAGCTAAAGGTTACGATGACCGATGGAAGTGTGTTTGATGCAAAAGTAATAGGGACAGATGAGGCAACTGACTTGGCCATTATTAAATTGGATTCGACAGAGACACTTCCATTCGCTGCTTTAGGAAATTCTGATGATCTAAAAATAGGCGAAATGGTAATTGCCATTGGTAATCCATTTGCTTTGACTGGCGGGCCAACTGTAACAGCCGGAATTATAAGCTCACTAAACAGAAAAATTCAATTTGAAAATGGAGTGTTGGAATTAGTCCAAACTGATGCAGCAATAAATCCAGGTAACTCTGGTGGACCTCTTGTAAATTCAAAAGGTGAGGTTATAGCAATTAACACAGCAAAGATGCCGTATGCACATGGTATTGGATTTGCAGTACCAATCAATATCGCTAAAACAGTAATGACCGAATTAATACAAAATGGTAGAATTATTAATAGACCGTGGATTGGAATATCATATGTAAAAATAACAAGACAATTAGCTCAGTACTACAAATTGCCAACTACAAATGGTGCCTTAATAGAACATGTAGAACCAAACAGTCCAGCTGATGACGCAGGGTTGAGAAAAGGCGACATAATTGAAGCAGTTGATGGCAAGAGAGTTGATGATAATACGGAAATTTCACTAAATGTGAGAAAGAAGGCCACAAATGACAAGCTAATGATGACAATTAATAGATACGGACGACGATTTGAAGTTCCAATACAGCTTAGGGCGCGCTCATAACACAGAAATTACAAGCTAGATGCTTTTGTGTAGAAACATAGAAAGAGGAGTGTCATAGCCAAGGTAGTAAGAGACTAGTTAAAGAAATCCTCGCATAGGGAACCTCTCTTTCTCAAAAGGTGTGCACCCAAGTCTACATGAACGAAAGATGATTTCCAGAGCCACTTCAGATAATTATAAAGGTCATTAGAATTTCCATCACTAGTGCGCCTACTAGTGCACTAGCAAATGAAAGGAACCTTCCATTAAATGAAAGGTCTTGTTGATCAGTTTTATTAATACCCTGCATTTTGCTCTCTTACCTCATA
>NZ_QURE01000102.1 GCF_009898475.1 Nitrososphaera sp. AFS
TTTTGTATGACTTTAAGATAGAATTTGTCGAGTTGTTTGGTGATAAAAAATAAAGAGCCATGACCTTTAATAGTTATTATGGCACAATGCCCTAGACATTTGACCACAAATAACCAATTCCTAACTACCTCGGAGACCACTAATACATGGAAATGTGTATCTGGGAATCATCTATTCTATGAAGAAAAATAAACAGGTAAAACCTCTCTCGAAAGGTTCACCTAAGCGAATGATAGTAAGTTGTTGAGCTTGGGCTATAAGAAGGTGCAAAAATGTTAAATGAGTACCTAAAAGGCTTCATCCATTAGTGCCATTAGCCGGATATGTAAAATCGAATAGCGACTAGCTAATCGTACTTATCCGTTTATGCTCAACTAATGATAGTTTATTTTGGTAATGCTGGAGGACAAATGTATTTTAAAAGATTGATTAGGTTATATCTATTTTCATAGATTTTTCAATGAATGGTACCAAGCAACATTATTCCTTCCATAAGTGTATTTTTTATTGTAGGAAATGTTACATAAACTATAATTTAAATAAATTATTCTTATATCATTAACATAAACTATAAATATCTCATAAAATCTATTGGGAAGTTACAATCTATTTAGTGAGTGACCTATGTGGAAATAACCCTGTTGCTTGCTGCTAGAAAACTGAACATCATCTCGCTTTTCTTTTGTTCGTTCAAGCGAGTTGAAATCAGCTCCGAAAGGAGTGTCTTGCTGGTGTGAATCCTGTTATAGAGCTAGTTGTGGTTTTAGGAGGAACCATAGGACTGTCAGTGCCTTTTGGCATGTATTTAGCTAGGATGATATCCTATGAAATGAGACCATTGGAGGCTCCGCTAGCCAGAGTTGAAAACGGATTTTACAAAATCGTTGGTATTGACAAAAATAAGCAAATGACGTGGAAGGAATACGCTTTTTCTCTGTTCATTACTAATATAATCATAGGTGTATTTATCTTCCTTGTATTTCTATTACAGGGATATATTCCCTCTCCATCGCATGTGAATGGACTTTCTATTGATTTAGCATTCAATACAGCAGTTTCATTTATAACAAATACTAATCTACAACACTTTGCAGGCGACCAAACATTAACCGTAACTACACAAATAATTGCGATCACCTTTGCCATGTTTATAGCCCCAGCATCTGGAATTGCAGCTGCGTTTGCTTTCATTCGATCCTTTATAAGAAAGAATTTTGGCCTCGGTAATTTCTATGTCGACTTTATAAGAATAATTTTAACCTTGTTACTACCAGTTGCTTTTGTTTCGGCTCTACTTCTTATGTTTTTGGGGTCTCCACAAACCCTGAGCCCATCAGTTACAATCAATCATACTTTAGAAGGCCACAATCAAACTTTTACAACAGGTCCTGTAGCATCATTAGAATCTATTAAAGAGCTTGGAAGCAATGGTGGTGGATACTTTGGCTCAAACTCTGGCCATCCGTTTGAAAATCCTAATGGCCCTTCCAATATATATGAGATGTTCCTGATGCTAATTATTCCAGTCTCATTTCCTATAGCCTATGCCAAGTTGGTGGGAAAAGCCAGAGGAATATCACTACTTTTAGCCATACTTATCGGGTTTGGAATTTTGCTGGCAATATCCTTCAGTCAAACAAGTGGACCGACTGGTTTAGAGACTAGATTCGGAAGTTTTGGCAGCGAATTTTTCAATACTGTTTCTATCGCTACAAATACAGGAGCAGCTAATTCTGCTCTAAGCGGAATGTCTGTAAATCCTGTAATATCATTTTTCCTTGCAATGTTCGTTCAATCTATTCCAGGAGCAGATGGAACAGGAATTTTGTACATGCTTATTTACGTCGTCCTAACCCTTTTCATAGTGGGTTTGATGGTGGGCAAGACTCCAGAGTTTATGAATATGAAAATAAGTCCAATAGATATCAAATTGGCAGCATTTATCTTTTTGATACATCCTGCAATTATATTCATTCCAGCTGTAATCGCTTTCGCTTCTGGGAATGCTCAGAGTATTTTGGCAGTTCCTGCTGGCAAAATGACTACAGTTTCTGGTTTCACTCAAGCATTATATGAGTATACCTCTGCAGCAGCCAACAACGGTTCTGATTATCTTGGAACTTCCGCAAATAATCCATTCTGGAATTGGTCGACTGGGATAGTTATGTTTCTAGGAAGGTATCCACCAATAATATTGGCTCTCGCAATCGCAGGTTCATTTACGCTCAAAGACAGAAAAGAAGCAATTGAACCAATCAAAACACATGGTCCCTTATTTATTGCAGTATTGTTAGTAATGACATTCCTTCTTACTGCACTGACCTTCTTCCCAGTTATAGTGATAGGACCGTTTTCAATGTAGTATGATGAATATGAAAATGGAAATAGGAATGAGGAAAATTGTCTAAAATGATAAGAAAATTAGTATACAATGGTAAGAAAAGTACCGAAGCCCTTCCTGGTAGCAGAGGCATCTCGAATATAAATATCAGCAAGGTAATCGGTAACTCTGTACTGAAGCTAAATCCATGGTATCTAGCAAGGGAAAATGCTGTAATGTTTACAGTAGAAGTTCTATTCCTGGTAGTACTATTTGTTGGCATGGGTCTTACACATATACCAAAGGTCTTTGCTAGTCAAACTCAGGCTTTCTATTATGCATCGGCAGTAATATTAATTATAACCGTGTGGTTTTCTACATTTTCAGAAGCGTTATCTGAGGCTCAGGCTAGAGCTAGGGTAGACTCTCTAAGGAATCTAGAGCGTGAAGTTACTGCAAGAAAAATCGTAGGAGATAAGAGAGAAGTCATTGTTAATTCTAGGACTCTGAAACCTGGAGATGAAGTCTTAGTTTATTCCGGTGAAGTAATTCCACGAGACGGTATTGTTATGGAAGGAAAGGCCTTTGTGGACGAATCAATGATGACAGGAGAATCAAATCCTGTTTTCAAAGAGAAGGATGATCATGTCATCGGGGGAACAAGAATAGCAAGTGATCGACTACGGATCGAAATCACTTCAGAGGCTGGTAGAAGTTTCCTGGACCAAATGGTGACTTTAATAGAAAGTGCAACAAGGCCAAAGACAAAGAACGAGATAGCACTTACTATACTACTTGCTGGACTATCATTAATATTTATCATGGTAGTTGGTAGTCTTCTTTTCTTTGCCTACTTCCTTGGATATATTGCAGATATTGGTATGTTAATTGCACTTTTAGTGGCTCTTATGCCAACGACAATAGGTGGCCTTCTATCAGCTATAGGTGTTGCAGGTATTACCAGAATAGGAAGAGATAATATAGTAGCCAAATCTGGAAAAGGGATCGAAGCAGCAGGGGATGCGGATATTTTGATTCTGGACAAGACCGGAACAATTACTGAAGGTAGCAGAGCTGCTATTACTTTTATACCATTAGAAAAATATACAGAGCGGGATGTCGGACAAGCGGCATTCGCAGCATCAATTCATGACAATACCCACGAAGGAAAATCAATAGTACATTTGGCAGAAGAGAAAGGATTTATTCCTCCGCTAGTAGAAAAAATGCTTGTTGCAAGACAGTTAGAGTTTAGTGCGGAGACTTGTTACAGTGGAATTGAATTAATAAAAAATAAAAGGGTAGAACTAAGTTCAGAACTGCAAGAAGAAGCTACGGCCATTCACAAGTTTGAGGATGGAAATGGAGATGCAGGACGCCAACTCAAAACTGATGAAAACGTCGACAGCAAAGTCAGTAAAATGCTGCTAGAACTGGACAGTCGCAATCAAGAGTTTAAAATCCTCAAGGGTTCTGTTGAAACAATGCTAAAACTAGTTCCCAACGTTAATGAAGCTGAATTGAAATGGAAGGCCCAAGAAATTTCTAAGAATGGTCAAACTCCATTTCTAGTGGCGATAGATATTGAAGCTATAGGTCTTGTAGCTCTAAAGGACAACCTCAAGGAGAATATTTGCCAAAGACTCGAGGAAGTTCGTGCAGCTGGTATAACTACCGTAATGATTACAGGAGATAATATTTTGACTGCTCAAGTAATCGCAAAAGAAGCTAACGTAGACCAAATAATGGCAGAAGCAAAGCCTTCCGACAAACTAACACGAGTTCAAGAAGAACAACTGAAGGGCCATGTAATTGGTATGGTTGGAGATGGAACAAATGATGCACCGGCATTAGCAAAAGCCGACGTTGGACTAGCAATGAATAGTGGAACTGCTGCTGCAAAAGAAGCTGCAAACATGGTTGATTTAGATTCAGACCCTTCAAAGATATTAAGGGTGGTAAAACTCGGTAAGCAATTGCTTATGACCCGTGGAGCAATTACGACCTTCAGCATAGCAAACGATGTGGCAAAATATTTTGCAATAATCCCGGCCATGTTTATAGCAACTAATCCAAAGCTTGCTGTTCTTAATATAATGCAACTGCATAGCCCTACAACTGCTATATTGGCCACGTTAATATTTAACGCGATAATCATACCAGCATTAATTCCGCTATCGTTACGAGGTGTAACATTCAGACCTGAGCCCCCTGAGAAAACTTTCATCAGAAACATGCTCATCTATGGTCTTGGTGGAGTGGCCTTACCTTTTGTGGCAATAAAGGCAATTGATATGCTACTGACACTCTTTCTGCATTAAGATCAGATGGAAAAGGAGGGAAAGAGAAAAAAACAGAACAGTTGAGAGGGTATATCAATAAGGACATGCTTAGTCCGGCGATTAAAGTAGTAGTTATTATGCTAGTTGTAACAGGCATAGTTTATCCTCTTGTTCTAGTAGCAATAGGTCAGATTGGGTTTCCGTACCAATCAAATGGAAGTTTAATTACTATCAATGGAAAGCTAATTGGTTCAAAACTCATAGCACAAGATTTCAAGTCTAATATGTTCTTTCATCCAAGACCTTCATCTGACTCAGCTTCGACTTTGGATCCTGATATTACTCCATATAGTGCCCTTTTACAAATTTCAAATGTGAGCCGCGCCACAGGTATCAATCAAAATGCTCTTCAAACGTTAATTGAACTTAACATAGAAAGAAATAGAATTAGCAATATGGTTGCATTTGCACCTGACTATGTCAATGTATTACAAATTAACTCTGAATTAGTAAGTCAATATCCTGACATCTATAATACATTCCTAAAGAGTATAAACCCCCATGAAACAACAGCAAATATCAGTGGCGTTGATGGGGGGTGAATTATAATGGAAGCTATTGTGGCAGTATTCGTA
>NZ_QURE01000018.1 GCF_009898475.1 Nitrososphaera sp. AFS
GAAATAATGACAAGTTCTCCAATAAGGCTATACAAAGTGGAATTAAGGAGACCATAAAAATTTTAATTGATAAAGGATTTGATGTTATACGAAGAACAAACGACGGCTACAATGATGATAGTCCAGGTATGCATATAATTGTTGAAAATATGGCTTCTGCCAAAAATGGGCACACTATAGTCTCTATACGATCGGGTACTATGGATAAATTTTCAATTTTTGATAGGATTCATGATACATTAATCCAGCATATGATTCTTAAGGGATTCAAACATCTATAATATTCACTCAATTCTCCCGTGAGTGATACGGTTAAATTATTTTTACAAGGGGATATTAAGACTATTTTCGTCAATTGGAAGGGGCTAGCGCTGGTCGACTGAAATTGGAAAAGATAGCCGCTATTGTAGATCGTTGGATGTAATCCCTCGGGCGAATTTGGTTATACTCTTTTTGCTCGTCGATAGCCTTATAGACATCGTAAAAATATTCCTTATTGCAGAAGACAACGATAGACCATTTTCTGACTATTCAACAGTTCAATGACTTGAACCACAGATTCCTGTTAGCGCGGTGATCTCATGGTTTCTGGCATCTAGATCCCAAAACAAAGAAAGTATTGTCAAATTTGATTTTCGGAATAAGGACTCTTTCCTTAATCCGATTAAGGTTGTGATTCCAAGTAGTAATCCAAAATCGGTCTGGATCTTGATCAGTGCTTCTTTTTCATTGTGTCCAAGAATGCAAGAATTTGATCTTTCCTTTCGACATTATTGAAGGAAACGTTAGGGCTCAAAAAAATAGCGAATGCAATCAATACTTGCAAATTATTAGTCGCTCATAACAATTCCAGTTGTCAAAATGGAATTTCCTGTTAGTTCCATTGGATATCAAATTAATTTTGCTTACGGTTGTGATCAGACTATAGGACGTTAGACAAATCTATATTTCCAAGTGCATATGAACCCGATTGATTAATGGGCCCAAGGGGGTTTGAACCCCTGGCCGACCGGTTATGAGCCGGTCGCTCTTCCAGGCTGAGCTATGGGCCCGCGAATAAAAAGACGGCAACCCACACCGTATAAAGGTTTTGAGGAGAGAAATTAGAGATATGTTACGCATCTTGCTCCAATTTCGCCGAATTAGTTAAATGACGAACTTATTAAGCCAGCCTTGTGGGCGAAGGGCAGGTATTAGTAAAGGGCGCGTTAGCTAACAACTAGCAGCATTGACCTATATATTTTTCACATATAGAATCCAACAGGTAATTCTGTGCTTCCAATGACTTCACTTCAGCTTCGAGAACAAGACTGGCTTTGGAATCAGAAAATTCCTTGAGAATACTCATCCACAATCCGGCGTGTCGGATGTCTGCCTCTTCATGAATTTCAAAGTAGCGAGTAGAATCGATACTGTCCATCCGGTAATACTCTTTCAGGCCTCGTATCTTTGAACTACTAATTTTTGGCAGCTCCTTTTCATATCCATACATCGTTGAGACAGCTTCCTCAAGTGATTTTCTAGTCAGATTATCTAAGCATGAAACTGCCTCTATAGTCTTTAAAGCCGGAGAATGATCAAGCAATGCTTGTCTTGAGACCCCTAGTGAACCTGCGAACCTAATCCAAGGCTCGATATGCTCTGATTCCTCCTTAATATTATTTGCAAGCTCGTTGTGATAACGCAGGCTATCAGGATGATCATAAATATTCTTGGTAAATCCCGGAACCGCTTTTACCAAATGGAAGTATTCCTTGGTATAACCACGAAGATGATCGTGGGTGAGTTGTCCACCAGACCACATCCGATAGAATGGATGCTTAAGCAAACTTCTTCTCTCAATTTCGAGATCTAGTCGTTCTAACATTGTAGTCATGTCAAAATTTAGACAGTGCGGCGAGGTAAAAACCTTCTGAAACTATTCAACTTAATTTAGCCTAGTTTAATTAATCTAATTACATTTAATTCAATCAAACCTTTAGATATATTACCCACAGTCGCTTGGTAGTAATCGGAACTAATTCCGGCAAACGTTTCAACCGCGATGAGTCGACATAATACATATCTTGTGATTAAAATGTGTAAAAGGAGACAGGTTAAAGATCTCAACTCTGTTTTTAACCTCACATTTCAAGAAAAGATTTTATGTAATGTAACTTCCAGGAACCCTCACTAGGGCTCCGGTGGTGTAGTAGCCAAATGAAAAAGGCTGCACAGTCCGGTCAAGCATTGTGGCCTTTCGAGTCGCAGATCCCGGGTTCAAATCCCGGCCGGAGCATTCGTAATATCTTCAGTCATTTTCACAGACCCAATTTTCATGCGCTGTTGTGAAAGCATTAATATTCTCTGTACCTCAAGAAATTAAGGGCAAGAGCGGCACTGGACAGAAGAAATACTGAGGTCAATCCTTTGACAGGATTATTTAGCCAATATCTGTCTAAGATAGACAAGGCCCTCATACGAGAATTAGATCTCTACTCATGGTCGGAGTTTTATGCTCCGTTGAGATATGCTTGTGACGGTGGAAAGCGAATTCGGCCGCTAATCCTTCTATTGTCAGCAGAGAGCATAAAATTAGTAGACGAGAGTCAACAAAATATAGCTGAAAACGACGACAATGCCTTTATGGCCGCTTCTGCGATAGAGCTCCTCCACACCGAATCTGTAATACACGATGATATCATAGACAAGGAGAGTACTCGTCGTGGCAAGCCTTCATTTCATGTAAAGTATGGATATAACAACAGTATTTTGACCGCAGACTTTGTTTTAGGTATTATTCTAAACATTGGCTCGAAGCTGCAGAATCCACTTATATCTGTGGAACTTTCCAAAGCTGCAATCAAGATGAGCGAAGGCGAAATAATGGAGATAAAATTGAGCAAGAACTCGAAGATAAATGAAGATGATTACATTAAAGTACTCGAACACAAAACAGCTTCCCTCTTTGAAGCATCCGCAAAGATTGGGGCAATATTGTCAGGGGGAGTCGAAGATCAGATTCACGCAATGGCCACGTTTGGAAGCTTACTTGGGATTGCCTACCAGATTCATGATGATCTAATGGATTGGAACAATGAAGATAGACTATTTAACCTCTTGGTAAAGAAAAATGGTCATTCGAGAGAATTCGTGGATAGCATGGAAGACCTCTACTTGTCTTATTCTTCTAAGGCAAAAAATGAATTGCGCAAGGTAATGGACAGTACGTCAAAGAAATATTTAGAACGCTTGACCGATTTGAATTCCCTCAAATTATGATAATGAATCCTCTTTGATCGGTTTTATCCTGATATTTTACTTGAAAATTAGTGGCATTTGATTTGAATTTTTATCAGACATTTCTATAAAACCGTAAAGATGGATCCATTAAAATTTAATAATACATGTCCAACAATCTACGTGTGCAAGTGCAAGGTTGTGTATACACTAAGTGCAAGCTCCTGGCTGCCAGCGTACATCTTGCATGCTTGCTTTAGTACTTATCTCTGACATTTGGATAACATAATTCAAGTTAGTTTATTTGTGCCAGCGACTGAAATAGGCCTGATATGATTTAATTGGGATGTCGCAACAAGGATAGGCTTTGAAAGATGATTGGAAGAAGTACCGGTGGAGATAATTGGTCCTATACTTCCAAAATGAGGAACGGCCTTTGAAGCAAATTCCAAAACAGGTGAATACCAAACCCCAAAGCCTACCATGAATATTATCGCAAATATCAATACGGCAGACATTGCCCTAGGCTCTTTAACTTTTGACATGTCAGGTCCTTGTTCCATATACATCTTCTTTATAATCCAGACGTAGTAGGCAAGAGATAGTGCACTATTAAGAAGGCCGGCTATAGCAAGATAAGGTCCCCAAGACACGACTGAGCCACTATTTATTGCAGCCCCGAATACGGTCAGTTTACTCCAAAAACCGACTAGAGGGGGAACACCGGCAAGCGAAAGTAACGATATCGACAACGCAATGGCCGTGATCGGCATTCGATAGCCCAACCCCTTGTATTTTTCAAGACTATAACTAGCCAATGCCGTAGCTACTGCAGCGGCAGCAATGAATCCCGCAGACTTCATGACAGCGTGGTTAATTATGTAAAAAAGCGATCCTGCCAAAGCTTGATTGGAGTAAGGAGCCAACGCAAATCCAATTAGGATATAGCCTGCCTGCGCTATACTCGAATAGGCTAGGATTCGTGGAACGCTTTTCTGAACCAAGGCTGCAAGGTTACCAAGAGTCATTGTAAATATCGCTATTACGCCCAGAGTCAGTGTCCAGTCAGGATGCAAAACGAACATTCCAAGAATTATTACGCGCAACGCTGCTGCAAAGCCAGCTTTTTTGGTCCCAGCTGCCAGTAGAGCACCAATCGTGGTTGGGGCTCCTTCATATGCATCAGGTAGCCACATATGAAATGGTACAAGTCCTATTTTGAATCCGAAGCCTGCAATAAATAGTCCGATCGATACCAATCCTACAGGAATAAGATCCTTTTGAAGGTGGGCTAGCCCATTTATGGTGCCTCCTATGTTGGTAGTTCCAGTTATTCCATAAGATAGACCTATGGCAAATACTAGAATAGCTGAAGAAAGCGCGCCAAACATAAAGTACTTTATTGCTGCTTCATTCGAAATGGGATCACGCTTAGAGAATGCGGCAAGTGCGTAGGTGGGTAACGACATCAACTCCCATGCGACAAAGAGCATTACTAGATCAGTTGAATAAGCGATAAGCACCATGCCAATGCTAGACAGTAATATCAGAGAGTAGTACGCAGCTGGATTCGTTTTACCTTTCATATAGTTCCATGATGACGCAGTCACCATTATCGAAACTATCAATAGTGCGACAGCAAAAAATGCCCCAAAAAGATCATCCGAAAGGACGCCTGGTCCAAATGCTGCAGCTGAACTCACTTCTCCTGATAGGACTCGGAATATCACTATGCCTATTGTTAGAATCAGCGCACCAAGAGCAATCGCACAGTAAAGTTTGTTATTTGATCCCCTTTCCTTCTTAAGGGCATCGATGACAGGAATCCCTATTCCTACTGCTCCTAGTACAACTGTTAGAAATAGCGGTGTGGATAAGAAATCAACCATTCCTAGTGAACAACCCCTATAGTAAAAGCAGCATTATAATTATCATAATGCCAGCACCGAATACGAACAAGTAAGTCTGGGTTATTCCTGTTTGAGCAGATTTGACGACCTTGGAAAATGATGTCATTGAGAATTCAAAAGTGTGATTTATCCCCTCCATAACAGTAAATTCAAAGTATCTCCAAACCAAGCGATATATTGCTAATGGGCCTATGACGGTTCCCCAATAAAGGGCCGAATTTAGATACCATCTATTGTACAGGAATCGCCATATCCAGCTTGTGACCCTATTGTTGGAAACGATTCCCGGATCGATTTTTTGAGCAATGTAGCACATATATCCCAAAAACCCTCCTGCGGCAAATGCCCCAAAGGATGCTGCTGCGGCAATAGGGTTCAAACCAAGGAATAGCTTGGGCTGTTGTTGTAATTTGACAAGCGGCGTAGTAGTTACAGAATTATGTAGTAATTGAATTTGTTTTTGTTCTGTAATCCCAAAGTAAGTGGAGAGATAAGTTGAAAAGGTGTGCTGGAGCTGTGAGCCAAATGCAAATCCAACTACTCCGATAGCAATAGTAGCTATTGAAAGGACAGCAAATGGGACCCATACGACGGGACGGACCTCGTGGGGGTGCTGTCCTGACGCTTCTAGCTGTTCAAGATATTCGCTTTTCTTACCAAAGAATGTCATACCGATCATTCTGAAGGAGTAAAATGCGGTCATGATTGCTACAACTACTGCCATTATGAAAAGTGGCAACGCATGCTCGTAACCTGATCCTAACACAGCCGCAAATATTGCATCCTTGCTCCAAAATCCAAGGGTGACCAAGGGCGCTGCAGCCAGAGACAAGGCCGCAAGGAGCATGAAAATGTAAGTCTTTCTCATGTACTTTCTCATTCCGCCCATGTCAGTCATGAATCTAGAGCCGACAACATGTAGCAATGCTCCGGCGCCCATGAATAACGCCGCTTTGAACATTGCATGACTTATTAGCTGAAAGAATCCTGCAGTGTAGCCATCAGCAAAGTTAGTCGACAACCCTGCTATTCCGATGGCCAACATCATATATCCAATCTGAGAACCGGTTGAATAAGCAAGGACTTTTTTGATCTCAGGGTTAACTATCGCCTGGGACGCTAACAGAAAGGCGGTGAAAGCTCCTACCCATGCTACTACTTCAAAGAATTGCGTCATGCCAAACGCAGCTATCGCGAAAAACAATGGAGCGATTCTGGCTACCAGAAAGACCCCCGCCTTGACCATAGTAGCTGCGTGAATGAGTGCAGACACAGAAGCCGGTCCTGTCATGGCTTCCAAAAGCCATTCATTGAAGGGAAACTGAGCGGACTTGCCGATGGCGCCTCCGAAAAGTAGGATGGCAGCTGGAACAAGCAAGTTCTGATGGGCCATCTGTGCTGCCCAGCCCTGGTTTTGAATTAACTCCTTAAAGCCAAAAGTTCCAGAATAGGCAAAAATTAAGAACATCCCTGCAAGCATCATGGCATCTCCTGCCTTTGTCATTAAAAATGCCTTTGTACCAGCGTGAGAAGGAGAAGCCCACATAGCTATTCCCGCAGCTTTGTGTCCTTCTGTTCCGACAAAATCTTTTTTTCTATCATAATACCAAAAGCCGACCAGAGCGTATGACGCAAGTCCTACGCCCTCCCAACCAAAGAAAAGCATTAGCAAATTGTCTGACAGGACGACTAGCTGCATAGAACCTATGAAAAATAGCATAAAAAACCAGTACCTTGTAAGGTCTCTTTCCCCATGCATGTAGCCAGTAGAATAGACAAAAATTAAGAATGATATCCAAGCTACCAAATTCGCCATTATCACTGATAGCGGGTCGGCCAATACGCCTGCCTTCAAGTGCAATATTGAAATCCAAGTTACTTGACTATGAACCTCGCTACCAGATAGTGCTAACGGAATTAACGTGGTAGCGGATACTGCACTGGCAAGCGCAAATCCGACTGCAGTATAATCTCTTATTTTGATTCCTGCGCGGGCTACTGCTGCGATTATAGCTGCACCTACAAATGGTATAATCCATACTAGCCAAACATTTACGGCTATTCCACCAAGCCCAGTTATCTCCACCAATTATTTTTCACTTATCTCCTCCAATGGGCTATTATCATTGTCATTATCATAATCATTGTCATTTCTAGCGACCTCTGTTAATTCCACCATTTGTGACCGTTACAAGAGCGACGAGATCATCTGCCACATTGCCGCTCATTCGATCGCCAGATTTGAACATTATGCTCTTGGCAAGCGGCACTGCAGACCCGGTTCCACCTGAAGACGGTAATGGCACCACACCAGGCGAGTTATGAAGCATACCTTGTACGTAGGAGGTTATGGGTGCAAGCAATGGATCTGGATACACTCCTATGATTAGCGACAAACCGGCAAGAGCGGCCATCGTTATGAGAATATACTTGTTAGAATCTCTAACGTTTCCCAATTGCTCCGGAATCCTTCCAAAGAAAATGCGCTTGTACATCCATAGTAAATAGGCTGAGGACAAAACTGTTGTCAAAAGACCAAACCCAAACAAAACAACCCTTAAAGAGTTCTGATCATGCACTCCTGTTTGTAGTACTCCAGCGAACATGATCCATTCTGACATGAAGCCACTAGTGGGTGGGATTCCAAAGAGTGTAAGGAGCCCAATCATGGCGACCACGGCAGTGTATGGCATTTTCCCTGCAAGTCCTCCAAGCTTTGACACGCTAAATGTGCCAGTTTGAAAACTTATGGACCCTGCCATCATGAAAAGAACTGCCTTGCCAAGACCACTTGTCACATACAAAAGAGTCGCCCCTGTGACTCCAAGGACACTTCCTGAACCCAGTCCGAATAAAATATAACCCATATTACTCATAGTGGAATATGCAAGGATCTTTCGAATGTCATCCTGCATTAATGCCATAGCGCCTCCATAAATCATTGTTGCCAGTCCCCAAATGTTGAGATAAATGCTATATTGGGCATAGTTTCCACCTAGGAGGTCCAACCATATTCGCAAAATACCATAAGTCCCAATTCCTATCAACAATATCGCTACAGGAATAGGTGCATTTGATTGAGATGACGGAACCCATGAATGTAACAAAAAGCCTCCTAGTTTTACTCCTAAACCCATCACGACTGCAAACACGATTATGGGAATCCATTGAATTGGAATTTGGCCTTCATGCGTTCTTACAGTAGTATAATCAAAGCCTCCTGCAAAGAATCCAATTGACAGCAAACCTAACAACAATACTACAGAACCTGCATGAGTCCAGAAAAAGAACATCATTCCGGTTCTCTGCCGTGCCCCATAACCAAAAAATGAAATCAAGAAGAAAGATGGTACCAAGACTAACTCGAAGAAGACGTAGAATTCTATCAAGTTAGTTGCAAGGACCATACCAAGTGTCCCCATTGCAAACACCATGAATAATGCAAAGTAAAGACCGAGCCTAGAGTTTACGTAGCGTTGCTGTTCGATGTTAACTGTTGTAATGTATTTGCTCTCCGCCCACGAAACGTTAAAAGACTCTACCGGTTTCTTCTCGTCCACTCCAAGCACATAGCTTTGATCTCGACTGGTGCTCTGAGATGGAGTTTGTGATCCAAAGCGATCCAGCGCATCCTGGATTATCTTGCGATTGATATAGGGTTTTGAATAGATAATCAGGACCGTGAACCAAATGTAGTTGATTATTGCGAAAGGTAAACTTAGACCATCTAATCTAAGCCCAAAATTTCCGAATTGTCCCCAAGCATAGCTTTCGCTGTATGCAATATGTCCCCCGTTTAGCGTTAAAGCTGGAACAAAAAGAAGGACTGTTGAAACAAGCAGAACTCCAAAGGAAAACCAAGTGACAATATTCAGGCCTGATCTTCTGCCTAGGAAATATGAAACCGGCGACAGTAGAAGTGGTAAAAAGGTCGCTGCTAATAGGAAATACTGCTCCGCCATCCTTTTGATACCTATCCTTTCATGCTCCTATCCTTTCATGCTCCTATACTCTTCCACATCTATCTCCTTGTATAATCTATAAGCGATTATTATGATACCAAGTCCTACAGCGACTTCTGCAGCGGCTATGGCGATAGAAAAAAGGGCGAACATCTGACCTTGAACGTTGTGTAAATTTCTAGAGAAAGCAATCAAATTCAGGTTGGCTGCATTTGCAATAATTTCTATAGAAAATATCATGCGTATGGCATTACGCTTGACGACTAGGCCATATATACCAATAGCAAACAGCACCATCGCTATGGTAACAAAGTCAATCAGCTCGTTCATTTTGTTGTTCTATATCCTCCCTTCTTGCCAGAGCCAGCGCACCCACCACTGATGCGGCTAATGTGAGACCCAATAGCACCAAAACCGGCCCATAGTAGGTTACCATCTCTTTTCCTATCGAGGCAACTTCAATAGCAGGATAATTAAACTTTGTAAATCCAGGATTGCTGAGGCCAGAGGATAATAGGACAGCTCCAATTCCTCCCATGAATACCAGAAGGAGTATTATTCCAGCAACCTTTCTTTTGCGATCTTCCTTTATTGAAAAAAGGGCCTGAGTTCGAACAAGCATGACAGTGAAAATAACTAGCACCGCCACAGCTCCAACATAAACCGTAATTTGAAACATTGCGACAAACGGTGAATCCAAGAGCAGAAAAAAACCTGCTATCCCAAGCATAGAAATTGCGAGTGCAATAGCACCATACACCAACTCCCGCGATTCAAGAGCAACTATCGCTGAGCCAACAGTCATTATCGCAATGCCAATAAAAAGAGCATCAGGCATGATGTGTGGCCCCATGATCGTCGATTTTTATCTCGACATCTCCATTGTATTTGGGCTTTATTGCCAACTGTGCTGGAGTGTAGATCAGGTGTTCCTTTGTATATGCAGCAAGCTCATAGTCATTGGTCATAAATAATGCGTAAAACGGACATGCGTCCACACAGAGGCCGCAAAAAACACATTTGCCATAGTCAATTTGAGGCATAATACCCTTCTTGTTGTGTTTCCACTGCTCATCAACCTTGACCATGCCGATGGCTTCTGCAATTCCCTCGCACGTTATTGCACAAAGTTGACATCCTGTACATTTATCGTGATTTAATATGTGTCTGCCCCTTAAACCAGCAATTCCTACCGCTCGTTTTGGGTCAAACTGATAGCCGTCTCCAACAAACTTGAGTTTCTGTTCAGGGTAGCGAAGGGTGAACCTTTTGATAAGAAGGTGCTTTGAACCTGATTCTATCGCCTTAATGAAACCAGCAGCCGTTGTCTTTGGAGCATTTGATTTAGGAGGCATAGAAGGAGAGGAGGAGGAAGCAGACGGTGAAGACGATGCGGAGTCGGTCAATGTATCGAAATTGAACCTCCTGGACCCAGTACTCCGGCATATATCAGAGCTAAAGCCACGAACATGTTTACAAAGGCCAATACTATCAATTTGTACCATCCTGTATGGAGTAATATATCTATTCTAATTCTTGGACTAATCCCACGTGGGAGTAACATTAACATGATAACTATTACTGTTTTGACTAGAAACCAGAAAACAGCATTAACAGTTTCTCCGTTGTAGAAACCCTGAAGAGTCACCATTTTCTCTATTGTAGGTGCATTAGTAGGTCCAAGCTGGGGTGGAAATATTTGCGGTCCATGCCATCCACCCAGAAACAAAATAACAAATAATGCAGCAAGAGCATAAACTTTAAGGTATGAACCCAGCTGAATCAGACCATATATCATACCTGAAGTTTCTGTTAGCCAGCCGGCCACTATCTCACTCTCTGCTTCCGGAAGATCAAATGGCACTCTTTCCAACTCCGCGAGCGAAGAGATAAAGAACACGAAGGCGCTAACTGGAAGGAATATAATAAACCAAAATGCATGTTGAGTTTGCGCGATTTGCGTAAGGTTAAGAGAACCAGCGAGAATAACAACTGACAGTGCTGAGAGAATAAATGGGATTTCAAAGGCTATCATTTGATGTAAAGCCCTCAAGCCGCCGATGAAAGGATACTTGCTATTGCTAGCCCACGAGAATAAAAGGGCTATCAAAGGAAAGAAGCCAAGTATCGCAAATACCGCAATTAATCCTACACTTGTATTAGATGCTACCCACCCAGGAGCCGTAGGAATTAAAGAGACAACTGCTGCTGCAGTAGCTACATAGGCTACTGGGGTTGCCCAAAAAATTGGCCTGTCTGCGCCTGAAGGTACAACTATCTCTTTAGAAATGACTTTTAATCCATCAGCTGCTAATTGGAGTATTCCTTCACCTACTCCCCACACACCAGCATAAAGAGGGCCCACCCTCAGCTGCATTTTGGCCAAAAATTTGCGTTCAACAAAAATTGTCGCAGCGGCAACTATAGCTGCAAATACGAATCCTGGAAAGACTATGACTCTAAAAGGAGTTTGGTGTATGTAAAATTTTATTATAGGCAATGTTCTGCTCGGATCCACTATCATAGATAGGAAAAGGTATGGCGTTAATACCTCTCCATTTACAGGAGGAAGAGGCAGATAAAATAAGACTACAAAAATGAGAGGAAGAACGACTAGTGTGAGTATTACAACAATTATTAATACAATCCATATTATACTCGCCAGGAAGTTACCAAACCTGAATTCTTCAGGGAGTGTTGCCATGGGGTTACCTATCAGCCTCCACTGGCCAATAATTCAATGCCCAATAAATAACAGGCATGTCACCCATCTTTGCACCGACCAGTAAATGCGGCAAAGCCAACATGTTTCTAAAAGAACCCACAGATATCTTCACTCTATAAGGCTTTGGACTTCCGTCGCTTATGATATAATACCCTAAAGCTCCTCTACCAGATTCTACTCTTCTATATGCTTCACCGGGGGGTCCCCTGGGATTTGCTTGAAGCTTTGCTCGTACTTCCCCAGACTCTGGCATCTTGTCTAGCAGCTGTCTTACTATATGACAGGACTCCCTCATATCCAAGAATGGCACATATGCCCTAGCAAAAGAGTCTCCAGTTTGCATGTATTGAACCTTGAAGTCAATCTCATTGTAAATGTCATAAGGCTCAGCTTTCCGGATATCATATGGAACGCCTGAAGCGCGCAGAACGGAGCCAGTAACGCCAAGGCCTATGGCGTCTTCTTTTGTCAATATTCCAACACCTTCTGTTCTTTGTCGTACTAGTGGGTTATTGTAAAAAATGTCCTCGTATTCCTTTAATCTCTTTTCATAATAAGATATTTGTCTAAGACATCTATCTTTAAAGCCATTTGGTATATCATTACGAACACCGCCTGGGATATTGAATGCATGAGTGACGCGTGCTCCTGTCAATGCCTCCATGAGATCTATGAATAACTCACGATCGCCAGTCGGCCACATAAACATCGTAGAGTGTCCCAAAAATATTCCATAAATGGCCAACCAATACAACGTATAGATTTGGCGATTTAGCTCAGACGCAATAGCTCTAATGAATTGACCTCGTCTTGGAACCTGAATTCCTGTTAGCTCCTCGACAGCCAAACTGTATGAATAGGTGATATTAGTCGAGTCATGTATGACTGGTCGTTCAAGGTGTGGAATATTCTGTATAAAATTGCGGTATTCACACATTTTTTCTTCTCCACGATGCACATAGCCAGGATCAGGATCGCAATGGACTATATAATCGCCATCAAGCTTTACCACAAATCTGAAGTGGCCGGAGCCTGGGTGCTGAGGTCCGACGCTTAGAGTCATCAACCTGTCATCTTCTGACTCTTTTGTAATTTGAATACCCATTCTCTGAGATTCTTTAATTCGGTCTTCAAGATCAGGCATTAGTATCTCCTCTTTACCGTCCCTTTATCCTAAACTCCTTCCTTAGAGGCGGAATATCTGCCCAGTCTTCAGGCAAAAGGAACCGTTCATTTCTGGGATGACCTTCAAAATATATCCCCAGCATTTCAAAAATTTCGCGTTCGTGATATTCAACACTTTTGTAGACTCCGATCAATGATGGAAGGGTGGGGTCATCTCGATTTGTTCGAGTAGCAACAGAGATAATTTGGCCAGCCAAATCTTGTCTAGTGTATGAACCAAGGTGATAAATTACCTCTACTTGGTTATCCTTGGGATAGTCTGTCCCAGCCACAGATTCAGCGTGATCAAATCCCAATCTATCTCGAATATACGTCGCGACTCTCAAAATGTTCGAAGGTTCGACTGCGATTTTAATGCGTAAATGTTTAATGAAAATAATCTGAGCGACCTGACCAAATTTGACCAATATTTCGCCAGCAATGCCTTTTTCAAATAATACTGGGTCTTGTTCAGAACTGACGTCCTGCTTCATTGAGGTTGCTGGTTTATCAGCCACAGCAGGAGGAGAAGAGGGCGGACTATTGGCATGGGCATTATAGGTTAAGATATTAGGCTTAGCGTTGAGGATTCCGCCAAGTGACAATTGCAACGGCTCTAGGTTTGCATTATTTACCCTAATAGTATCTGTGGAATATTTACCGTACAGGTCATGCAAATGAGTCTGGCTACCCATACTATTTGATCTTCGACACCTTAATTTTCTCTTGCAATAGCATGGTACCTTGGATCAAAGTCTCAGGCCTGGGTGGACACCCTGGCACATATACGTCAAC
>NZ_QURE01000103.1:0-9696 GCF_009898475.1 Nitrososphaera sp. AFS
CTGAAATGCGAAAGTGGTCCAGAAATATTAAGAGAGTACAAGAAGAGGAAGAACGAGTCAAGCTAGGAATAGTAGCAGCCAATAATCACTATGCGGGTTTTGGACCTAGTACTGTCAATATATTTCGTGGTATTTTAGGACTATCAGAAGCCAGCTGGGAAGAAAAGGAAGTAGAAATGAAATTAAGAAACGAACAACAACAAAAGGACCATCGCCATCGACCAAAACAACTGACCATTACTGACTTTCTAAATTAAAGACGTCAAAAATAGATAAATTATATAAATCGAATACAGATAAGAAGGAAGTTAATCAGGAGCGAGCCCTTAACAAGGATAATTACTGCTTGATACACCAGGCCTTAGATGATTGTAACAGGATGGCTATCTAGTACAATATTAGCCGCCAGTTATGGTATAAGGAAGAGGTCTTGTTGACTGAACCTGTAGCAAAATAACATATCTTTTGTCCACTGTTTTATTACTATACACTTGCATACCGCTTGATAGCAAAGTTTGATTTTTAAGTGGTGTTTGCTAACATGCAATGAGTCAATTATGAATACGCACATGGAAAGTAAAAGCCTACTAACTGAACCACTCATCAAATTCTTTAGAGGAAGAAATTTTGCCTTTTTAGGTACTCTAAACAAAGATGGTTCACCACAAGTTACACCCACATGGATAGATATAGAAGAAAATGGAGAAGGCCATGAAGAAATGATCCTAGTAAATACTGCTATGGATCGTGTCAAGCAGAGGAATGTATCTAGAGATCCTAGAGTATCAATTTCAATAGCTGATGAAGATAATCCATACAGTATGATAACTGTAAAAGGAAGAGTAGTTGAACAGACAACTAAAGGCGCTGTTGAACACATAGACAAGCTAGCAAAGAAGTATCTCAACGCAGAAAGATATCCAGCGCATTCGCCTAATATGGAGAGAGTTATCCTTAAGATAAAACCAGAAAAAATCTCCTATCTGCCACCTAGATATACAGAATATTTGCAAAAAATCAAATAAAGAAAGAGAAGAGCTCACAATAATATCTATTATACTAGCATGTCAACATTAGCCATATTGGTTGGTGGCAGTAATGTGATGGTTCGTTGAGTTCATCATTGCCTATTGGTAAGTTAGTTAATTAGTTGACAGATCCAGTTAATGTAAAACGCTTTTAATGACTTGAATTATGGTATACATTAGGTATGTTGAAAGGAAGAGTAATATCACACAGATTTGAAAGCAAAGTTCTCAAGTCCAATCCTCTGAGGGACCCATACATAAGGGATTTGATAATCTACTTACCTCCAGATTATGCTGAGAGTTCCTCTCGTGGATACATCGCAGTTTATGGACTCGTTGGATTCGGAGGGCAGGGAAAAATGCTGCTGAACGCGGATCCCTTGAAAGAAAACATCGAAGATAAAATGAACCGCCTTATCTCTGAGAAGAAATGTGACAGAATGATTTTGGTCTTGCTCGATTGTTTTACCAAATTTGGAGGAAACCAGTACATAAATTCATCAGCAACTGGAAGATATGAAGATTATATCATAAAGGAAGTAGTACCATACGTCAATAAAACGTATAATATTTCTGCCCGTGCAGTTTGGGGGCATTCTTCAGGAGGTTACGGTTCAATCGTGTTGGGTATGCGGCATCCAGAAATATTTCAAGCATTAGCAGACCACTCCGGAGATTCAGCCTTTGAATACTCATACCTACCAGACTTTCCCAAAGCTTTAGATGCATTTAGAGAAGCAGGAGGAACAAAGAAATGGCTAGATAATTTTTGGAAGAAACCTAATCGTCATCAACGAAAAGATGGGCCCCCTTTGAATGTGCTAGCTATGGCAGCGCATTACTCTCCGAATCTAAAGTCTAAAGAAATGGGTGTTGATTTACCATTTGATCTAAACACAGGAGAGATGCTCCAAAAGGTCTGGAATAGATGGCTATCATGGGATCCAATCAGGATGGTTGAAAAGTATAGCAGTAACTTGAAAAAATTGAAGCTAATATACATAGATTGTGGTACAAAAGACGAGTTTAACCTTCATTGGGGTGCTAGGATACTTCACTCTAAACTCGAAAAAATGAATGTCAGACATTTTTATGAGGAGTTCGAAGATGGACATATGAATGTCAGCTATAGATATGAAGTTTCACTTCCAAAGATCTATACTGCCTTATCATGAAAACACTTTAGTCTATAGCTAAAACCTCTTCAATGTTACTGCTACAGTCACATGCTACTCATAAAATCTGCATCAGAAATTTGGTGTCACACCATCCCAACATATTCAGTTGAGTTAGTTGCATTTTAGAAAAAAAAGAGAAAATTGGGGGTGTTTGATTCCTAATTAGGTTCCCCTAATTGTGATAGCTCTAGCGCCAGTAGCGGTGGTGATGGTGATGGTGGAAGTCACCTCCCGCAAAGGCTGATTGGTTGCCGACTAGGGGACTTGATGCAAATAACAACACTACTGCTGCTATCGCTAGTGTGCTTAAAGCCATTGTTGTTTTGGAGTTCATCGGACACATTGAGGATATTTGATTATAAAAGCAATATCATATATTCGACGAATACACCATCATAATAGGCAAAGTGATATCACTTTGCTTGTTAACAAAAGAAAGATAGAAATGATCAATTTGTCTTTTAGATAAAAAAGGACTGGCAACTAAACTCGCTTGTACTACATGTGTGGAAGACCTGTAAATATAAGTAGTGCCAGTATGAGTCCGAGTGTTAGGTCATTTAAGCTAAGTATCATTAATCAGTATACTTTCAATTCTTGATTTGCAAGAATTTACTTCCCACTCAACGTGAGAGATGAAACTGCTATTGATCTTCAATACGGGAAGATGATTTGAAGTAGTACTGGGAACAGGTAATAAGGGAGGTGAGAAGACTACTACCGAGAGGCAATCTAATCTTAGTAGCCAAATAGTGCCAAATCGGTATGTCACATTAATTCAATTATGTATAATTCTGTCAACCACTATAAATTGACTTTCTAATAAGATGTCCAGGGCTTTTAGACAGATGATTTCTCTTAATGCATACGGTTTATTTCTCCTGAAATCATGTAGCAGTTTTTAACATTGATATCAACTTTTAACATATCTGTGTGATGTACTATTATCATGGCTTGTGTTATCATAATGTGAGTCCGAAACCATTACTGGACAGACCCAAATTCGAGAGGATAAGAATAAATTAACCATACAAAATAAATCACATCAAAGAAGTGACTTCCTCTTGGGTATTTCCTTCAGGGGATGCCGACAACGAGCTAATTGAATGAGGAATTACTGATATCTTCTTGATATAGGGTATTTTTGAGCGGATAACCCTCTCAACTTGTCTTGTTAATAATTCTATGTCAACTAGTTTCATGTTACCGTCAACTTCTATATGGATGTCAGCAAATATTATCCTCATTCCAGCAGGTCGCAGTAAAATTGATCCAACCCTAATTTGATCCTTCTTCTTGAAATTATCTTCAACAATTTGTCTTACCAGTTTAGTGACGTTAGGGTTCTGCCATGAATCTATTAGAATCAACGATGATTGCTTAAGTGATACATAAGCAACTGAGAAGATGTATCCAGCTATTATTATACTACCGATCGCATCCATTTGTGAAAACCCAAATTGAGTCGCAATCAGAATGCTAAGGAAACCTACAACCGAAGCTGAGCCATCTTTTATTGAATTCTTGGCATCTGTTTTTAATGATAGAAGATTTGACTTATTTGCAATTTTCCGCATCTGAATGGCCCTGTATAGTGAAATTATACTAGCAGCTGCCAAAACCCCCATGGTTAAAATGGGTTGATGTATCTCATGACTATGCTGAAAGAGTACTGAGCTAGAAGATTGGTATAAAATAATTGATCCTATTGCAATCATCCCTATTGCTGCTATTAACGCAGCGAAACTTTCTACCTTGTAATAACCAAAGTGAAATTTCTTATCAGCAGGGCGAGCCGCAATCATGAGGCCCATTAAGACTATAAATGAAATCATAGTGTCGGACAAAGAGTCTATACCATCAGCAGTTGCAACTACACTTCCGCTTATTTGGCCAATTAAGAGCTCAACTATTCCTATACTAAGCAAGGTAATGACAGAGACCTTGGCTATTCTTTGAGCACATAGAACACCATCGTTTATCTGTCTAGAAGATTCAGCTGGCCTTTGTGTCACAGGTTCAAAAGCTGTTAGACTGCCGCCACGAGGGGCATCTACAGCGTAAGGTTCGTCCAATAATTACACTATCAAGTATACTTTCAATTTGTCATATTTAAGCCTGTGCTTTAGCGCTGCAACAACTTACTGTTATGCAAGCATCAAGGGCCCCCAGAAGTGCAGGCAAAGAAGAATAGACCTAACACGAATAAGTTCTCCACATGATATGATTTATCTTTTACTTGCAAGCATCGGATCTTTGTATTTGCGCATCTGCAAATTTCAACATCAATACCATGGTTAGTCAACCGCAGGTGAATATGCTTTACGATTGAACGATTTCATGAACTCTTAGCAACTGAATATCCAGATGTTCTTGGCACAGATAACCTCCTCGTCTCCTTTCAGCAGGGCAATCTAGATCCGTACAATATTCTCGATGGTGCTAGAAAGGCAATTGCTTTTGATATCGAAAGCGGAGGTGGTGACACCGGACTAGATAATATAAAGGATGATAATGATATGGTCACTTGCGCTGCAGCAGGTAAACTTCCTGCCTTTATCACCATGCAAAGTAGCATAGACGGATACGAGATACCTGATGCAAATCAGTACCGAGTATAGTCTGATTTCTTTAATATCAATCTTTGATTCTGCACATGGTAACTTTAGAACAATCGTTGCTGACTTCTTTTATCTTTTGCATCCGTTAACAGTAGGGGATCATGCCATAAGTTAAGTGAAACCAAGTGAGTAATCCTACACATCCCAAAATAATCATGCGAAAAGTGTGACATGGCAGCTGTCCGCAGTGCCCTTATGCCGTATAGATAGTCTACATGATAAGCTTTAGATGGCGAACGTAAATTGAAGATGGACTTTAGTGGTTAAGGCTAAGGAATGGTATCTATTATGAATCACCGGACCGACACGCCATTATTTCTATTTTACGATTCCTTAGTCAAAACCCATTCCGCAAGACCAATCCCAGGTATGTATATGTAGCCTGGAGGGGAATGGGATAATTCAGGAGATGACGCAGGACATACTTCATCCTTAGGGATGCCTGTTCCAAAAAATGAGGTTCGCGGCATTTCTGAAGGAAGGTCTTTGATTACAATTGAATATAGGCCAGATTGATTTCCTTGCAAACCCAATATAACTTGTCCTATCCCTATACCTGGAATTAATATAGTAGAATTGGCAAAGTGGTAGCTAGAGCCTTCAAGCTGACAACGACTATTGCTGAAGCATTGCCCTTTTGATCAGGAAGCCCCATGATTGACACTTTGAGTTTGGTGCCGCAGCTTGATATGACGCCTAGAGCAATCTCATGGGAATTAAACATGGTCGTAAATGTCAACAACACAATTAGTATAAGTACCAGTACAATTGAATTGCCAATCTCAAAGCGCTTCAAAGTCATATCATATTGACTAGACCAATAATTAAAATATGCGAAGAGCTGAAAAGTTTACAGGGAAGCTGGCACTATACCATGCGGCTTACAAGGTGTAAATGGCAATCGAAGTCTAGACGAGCATATGGACAGATTAGCTCTGTTTGTTCCGAAGGTTGCTGAAATATTAGTAAAATCGGTCGTTACGAAACAATGGAGTGATTTGATGCGCAAACTATTCTCAGATGCCCAAAAACCTGAAGAAATATAGAAAAGTTCAATGATACAGTACATCTCTTCATGACGGTACAGAAACAGGGCAAAAGAAAAGGATGCGTTGGATAGTTTGTGGTCTCTCATACAGAGGATGGATAAATGCAGAGTGGGAGGAAATAGAAAATGCAACGAAGACTACACTTTCAAATGTAGCAGGACAAGTATGGCATGTGCTAAATAATACAACGTCGCGCGTTGTTCGTACCCATTTTTGCTTCTATCTCTTTTCAATTATATTACATTTAACTAATTAGATAAAGGAATCTAATCGAAACTTAGTTACTTAATTGTCAAAATAGAATGCAACCGTTCAATTGTGATAAGCATATAGGTTCGTATGAGCCATCGTGAAGCAACTGATCAATATAGGCAGGTTCTTATTAGGCATGGAAGATAAATAGAGAAATGGAGAACAGAATTCGTTATTTCACTGCCAATATCATAACAAATGGTCAGGTAATGAATTAAATGTACAAAAAGTTTATCCGTCTGAGAGCATTTGAAGACCAACCTAGCTACCCTAATTCAAAACCTAAGGTTTGTGTAACTTGTGGGATTAAGGCAAGTCAGGAAGCTTTGTTCGATGTTGGTGAAGGGATTATTTTAATAGAAAAATACTGCGATACGTGTGTAAAGAATACAAGCAATTAACAGTAGCAACTCACTGATGGTTTGCACCTTAATGTATTTATCGCACTAGTCAATTTAAGCTATCAAGGATGCCATTTGTTAATCTTTTCTACAGCTGAGTTGCGATCGTATTTTTAAGTGGAATATACAAATGGCCGCTATGCAAGAAGCAAAACAAAGCCATTAGCTTATCGACTAAATTTTCATTCAGACAGATGGGACTCTTAAATTGTTACTCTCAAATTTGCAGTAGGAGTTCCGATATGCTAATAATACGGGAAATTATATCCTAGTTAAAGAAGGTATAGGTGTCACGACAGAAATTCTTAACTTAGAAGCTCATTGTCATAATGTTTATTCAAATTTTAGGAGCAACTCAGATCGCATCCCATTTGATTGCGGAGTTACGATAGAACAACTTTTAGACAGCGCGCTAAGACAAAAGATCGATGCTCTTTTTGTTACCAACCATAACACGCTACAGGGCTATAATGAAATACTTCGATACCAGGAAAACCATCAAAAATATTATAATATTAAGATTTATCCGGCGGAAGAAATAACAATAGAAAACGGAGGACACGTGCTTGCATATGGTATATACCAAACTATTAGACCCGGAATGACATTAGAGGAAACTTTGGATCAAATAAAACTTCAGAATGCAGTGTCTTGCGCAGCTCATCCATTTGCCGTTTCAAACGGTATACGTGGAAAAGCTAGCCTTTGCAACTTAATAGAATCATTTAACAGCAACAACGTAGATATTTTTTCTAATATCCTTGCAAACAAATTTGCAGAACATCATAACATGTACTCCATTGCAGGAAGCGATTCTCACGTGCGTTCTACAATAGGGAGATGTAAAAATACAATTGAATCTGAGAACAACATTGATTCAATCGTTTACAACCTATTTAGAGGAGGTTCTAGGATCCATAGAGTAAATTACGCTACTAAGAAGGAGCTTTATGAACATGCTTATTATGTACTATACAACTCTAGCGAAGCCTTACTGGATTATGTTTCCGAGTATCATCCTAATGCATACCATATGTTCAAATGGGCATTAAAGTCATTTACATCAAAGCCAGATAGTAAGTTCTGGTATACTTTAGGGCTATTTGGTCTTTACCTAACCAAAAGAGTTTCGAAGAAGGTGAATATAGGCGGATATACTCCTGAGATCTTCGAGGAGAGGTCATGGAAAAGGCTAATTTCCTTAGCCCTTGTACCTTAAATATCATTGTTAAAGACTATTTGGGTTATTTATGATTTGTACTAATTAATTCATTGATTGAGTTATCGACTATTTTCCAACATTAAATTATTATCCGCGAGAACTTGGAATAACTCAAGTTGGCTGGCATGATGCGACAAACATAACTCAAAAAATACAGATTCTAGATCGCCATCAGAGTTCAGAATGTTTTCAGTGTCTTGCTATTATCTAGATGTGCCTTGTATTCTATATTCTTTAGAACGTAGTTTGGTTAAGCAGTTGCCTAGAAGCAGTCAAAAATAACGTTGCTGAGTAAATTATGATCCTTGGACTATCTAGCGATTTGTTTTTTTCTTCTCCAATCATGCAGCACCCACCTAGTTACTAACACTAATCCAAAAACTGGAAAGCTAGCTATAAAAAGATAGGGTTGAAAAATTTCCACAGCCAAATTATTGTTTTGAGAGGGAATTTATAATCCAATGCATTTCGATTCTGATGCTGGACTGTTTGAAGCAGATTCTGGGTCAATGTCACTTCGTCTTCTATTAGCTCCGAATGTTATCAGGTTTGAATTTTACTTCTAAATGTATTATGCTAACCAACTTTCGAGCGACCCATACATGACACTTAAGCATGTATCTAAGGTAGAGGATCCCTTGATTATTTGCGCTGTTTATAAACTATTTTCGCCACCTTCCTTTTACGAAGCATTTTTTCAGGCATTCCTATGGGATTTTTATATACAAGATCTTTGTCTTGAGATTTATAGATCGTAGTGTATATTTATTACCTCTTTTGAGCCTATGATGTCACATTGTAACGATCATGAAAGACTACGATGATCTAGAGAACAGAATTGATCCTGAATTAATACAACCAAGTTAGAAGATAGCACGTTATCAGTAATAACAGTCGTAAAAACGAGATTTACATTCAGCTGTGTTTATCCTGCTTTTGAGAGATATTTCTTGATATTATGTAAAATCCGTGAGCAGAGATAAGAAGTCCAGCGAGAATCATCTGTATTGCAAAAACGAGATTCCAGGGTGTCTTGGGGTCAGGATATGGCACAGTTAGATTATCCAGTTTATAGGAATCCTTTACCAAACTGATTGTCGAAAAGGAATTCCACAAGAGAAGATTATAAATGAATTCATAAATGGCAATGACTGCGACAGCAAGCATTACTAATTGCAATATAACCTTAACTAAGAGAGGGATACCATTCATCTTGTCTTCTGCAAGCTTAGTAACGCAAAACCATGATAACAAGGACGTTATCATCAAACATGTTACCAAGTTTGTATGGCCTGGAAATGGAAATTCAATATTTGCTAGCGCTGCACCGATAACTATCCTACCAGTTTTCAGATATTCTCCAACACTTACGTAAAACCCAAAAATGCAAATAGACAACATAACAGTTGCTGACAAGTAAAAGATAATAACAAAGACTTTCCTTGTCTTCAGATCACTTGTTCCAGGAATGAATTGCATAATTTTTGGATAATAGCTAAGATGAGGTTCTATAAGAATCGTTAGTAATCTTCGAGTTTTTACACACAACTGATATAAACTGATAAAATCAGTGTGAGAAGTTAATTGTATAGGAATGATGGATTGTTTACTAATCTATGAGGTTACCATTGGTAGAATCATCAGTGGAATATGCTTATGATAGAATGGAAATTATCCTGGTTTCAGAGATTCCTTAATTGATGTTGAATTATTTCAGAATGCACATCATTCTTTCCACCTTGCATGTTCTCATGTGTTATTATGTTTTGATGCGATAAAGTAGCATATTTGAAAGAACCATCACAAATAATTAAACATATTTTTAAAGAGATCATATCACAATTGTACAGTCATATTTTACTACTGAAACAGCTTATGGAGAACGGGTTACGGAAGGGATCTATAATTAAGAAATTTCAATAACTTCCAACTTAAATGACAAACC
>NZ_QURE01000103.1:9716-17186 GCF_009898475.1 Nitrososphaera sp. AFS
CAAGAAAAATATAGATGAGATAAAATCTTTACTTCCTCAATCTCATTTGATTTGATCATTGCTGATTTATGTATGCTCTGGAACCTATCAGTTTTGATCAATTTGTTTTCGGAAATCATTATGAACGGGACCCAACTGGTTTTAGTTAGCAGTTGAAAAGCGAAATTAGTTTCGTAAAGAGGCTGGGTTGCAACATTACGCGTTACAAATCCGTTGTTTTTAAATCTTAGTAGAGAAATACTACGAATCTGATCGGGTGTCTATCCTATGGAGTTATAGTATGTGCTTCGTGAGACGAGTTAATACGTTGATGTCCGGGGACATAGACTGTCTGCTTGTATTGAATCTGCCGATGGAATACTGTTTACATTGCAAAGTATGCCCTTCCGTTTAAACGGCATAAATACTATCTCACAGTCGCTACAACAGATTTACTGACTGGTCGGTTGGTTGATTAGTTTGTTGTTTTCTTCCTGGCTTCAAATAACGGCTAGGCGAATAGAAAGATTGCAGAATCTCCTATGAATAATCAAGCATATATTTGATAGAGACCGTCTTTTGTGTTGTGTCTTCTCTTCACGTCCAGTACAGCACAGGTGATACTGAGCTTATAGGAAAATGATTCGAGCAATATTATATAAAGCAAAATAACGAGTAACCTAGAAGTTAATTAATCTGGTTTAGCCTTCGGCGATCGAACAATGACAGCGATAGAAATTGATTTCCAGGGAATTATTTTTGTTATAGTAAACTCATTAGCTGGCAACCACTAGTAGACTCTACCAACGACATATCAGAGCAAGGAAATCATTTTTACATTCCTGTGATCGGAGGAGGATTTGATTTATCAATAAAATCGGTCTATGCAAAAAGTTGAATTGCACGTGGTCGCAAATACGACTTTACAGATTTTAAGCAGCGCCGAATAGATGCTCTAAAAGCGCTAACGAGACGTCGTTTCATATGCCAACCTGCTATCTTCTATTTTTAGATTACCAATTTGATTTTTACATTCCGACTATATACTTTCATGACTTGTCAGTCCTATCGACCACGTAATATTTCTTGTTTCAGATTCTAGAGTCCCTTATTTTCAGGTCAGGACAAGTAAGGATCATAAGTTAATATCTGGAAGTTATCCAACAATTGAGTTTATTTGTTTTATTAATGATTCATTTTCAACTGGCTTGCGAATAATACGATTTTCGTCGTGCTTTGGAAAAGCTTCCTTCCGAAATGCTTCATAGTATGTGTCCTCAGCGGCAGTCATAAAGCAAATTTTAACATTGTTATCCAACTTCTTAATCTCGCTATATAAGGCAAAACCGTTCATTACTGGCATCCTCAGATCAATTATAGCCAGATCATATAAACCGGTTGCAAAATTTCGCAGTGCGGCGTGAGGATCAGTGAAAGAATCCACTTTAAAATTGTCTGTTTCTCAAACGACTTTTATAGTAAAATTTGTGTCAAATTCATCATCTACCACAAGAATTCTTTTTCTTCGCCTGCAATTGGCAAATAAACTCTCCCCGCAGAGGACTTGTTTACTCGGGTTTATCACAGATATCTCTTTACCATATTTGTTATCTGCAACAAAAGATNNCGGACCTGTAATCGTGGTCGTTTAAGCTTGGAAGAGTAGATAAATATCCTCCTTTTTCAGACATGAGTTAAATATATCTTCACTAGGCTTATTACTTTTATAAAAAACATTTATGATTTTTAATACTAGGCCATAGATGTGTTCCGACTTTTTTTACCGACCAGGCTAATCTTGAATCTCTCCGTTTTGCTATGAAGCGGCGTGAGGTACGTACTTTAGAACACTAGATTATATTGCTAAATCACATTTTTGACCCTAGAGAAATGGATGTTGACGGGAACGAATAAAACTAGATTCCGAATTGCCCGGCTTGTTGTGAACCAAATCTGTGTGGGTGAATACAGAACTTGGCCCATTTAAGTTCATTAATCAAATGTTTTTAGTAAAATATGAGCATAGCAAGTATATGGGTCACTTTTACGCGTTCTGACTTTTTTGATTTGTCTTGATTTTTCATCAATCTAGCTGAGTAGAGTAGTAATACCGGTAGAAACAAATTAAAGGATGTGTGGAAATCTAAAATCAGATCAAACATACTTCTTATAGGGATGGTAGTCGGATTGGCCCTAATCGGTACACTCTTCCTGTTGCCACTACATGAACGATGGTACTAGCGCCTAGGTTAGATTAAATTCTCTACCAATTTTTTGTATAGATAATTGAACCTAACACAATCGTAAACACTCCATTATGTCACAACAATTAGGACTACACTACAGTTCGTCTGCAGGGGTTTTTATTACTCAATCGTGGAGATTGTGACTGTTGCTTGCTGTGCTGCTCCGGACCTTTTTATGGTTACCTTCTGATTTAGCCATTATAAAATATATAAAAAAATGTCACCTAACCATGAATAAACAAAATAGTCTTAAGACCGCAATTTGGAGGAAAAACCGAGTGGTGTTAATAATCTAATCGGGTACATTTTTACGTCTGTACGTTGAGCCATTCCAACTGAACTCTTCCACAGGTGATTAGTGAACGAACCTGAAGCGCTAAACTTTATACTACCGTCCCCCTCCCTATGAGGTTCATCACAATATATCAATGAATAAACTACTATAACAAAAAAAGTGGGAAATAAAAGTAAGAGCATATTAAATGATTTAGAAGAAAAGAAGGAGAAAATCGTTAGCAAGGATGATCTATCAGTGGATTACGAAATAGAGTGCCCACGCTGCCACGACATAATGACGCTGCATTCAGATTTCAACCGATTCTGTTATTTCTGTGAGGAATGCTGCTTTGCGCTTTCCTTTATCAGATAATAACGCGGCCGCCACTGAGCGAGTTCATTGGGTTAGCTGCAGCTCCAGCGAAAGCCACTCATCACATGTTACGATCCTCCTGTTTAGTCCGCCTAATACCCTGTTTAGTCCCGATTTCTCTCCTTTCTGCCAACGATGAGAGTAAAAAAATGACCAGATTTATTTGCAGACGATGTAATATGGAATTTACGTCAGATAATCATTTAATGGAATTATCCCAACATATTATAGATAAACACCACGGCAAGATGTATTTACCTTATGAGATGATAAAGAGAGAGTATATAGTTGAGGACTAAGCTGATAAAATATGGGATGCATAATTTTAAATTACGATGAGAATAATCTGTCTACAACTGAATCTCCTTTAACGATTCGATAAATCGTTTCAAAAAGGAAGAGCTCATTAAATGGACAAGAGCTGGTAAACTATGCTTTTTTAGTTATGCGTGCGATTATGACTACGTGAACTAAACCGAACTTGTTTTTAATATCATTAAAGCTCATTACAAAATGAAACTGAACTTCCGCCCTCAGCGGAATAATAGTTTTGCAAACATTGGTATTTTGTCGCTGACGTATACAACAACAACAAATCCTACGAGCCAATTACTGGTTCAGGTTTTACATTCCTCATATTCTTCAAGGCTACAGAGATCAAGCAAAGTATTTGGCGGAATAACTTTGTCCTCTTTTGTTAAACAAACAAAATGCAATATTTCTTTTAAGGTAATAAACTCGATAGCATGATTGTATGCTAATATTTATGAAACAAGTGTATATGAACCTTGAATTAATTTGGCTCTTGCAAAGCTAAAAAAATGGAAATACTTTTTCCGCCCAGATACTAATTACTGCCTTTTAACAAGTATATAGTGCGGTATGTTGGATATCGTGGCAGGATATGACGTTTTATATTCCCAACCCGATGCCAGTAATTTTCTAGCCTCTTCAGCATCTGTGATAGCGACTATATCTATAACCCTTCTTCGTCTGAAAGTGGGAGAATTCTCTACGCTTGAATCCAGAAAGAATTTATGTTTGTGAACTGTACCGTTCTCATCTACGAGTCTCCATGTTATTTTACCTGTCGCGGGATCTTGGCCTGTCTTCTCAAATCCAATCATCTGATTTGGATATCCAGCTGATTTGCATCTGTTACATTCTTGCATCTTTTTTTGTTGGAGCGGTTTAGATGCTTCCGCTTGATACATTGTTGACATTGTATTAATGCTTTCATGTTCCTCCTAATAATATACAAAGTACCTTGAGGAGAGGGAGAGAGGGGAAGATACGCACCAAGCGAAAATGACCATTTCTTTTTCGTTTTCGTGTAAAACAAGAGGAGGCCATAGATGAAGATGCATCAGGCATGATATCGATTTTTGTCGCCCACTATAGCCGATTTTATAGATGATGCAATGGCACTGCGATGCCCTAGTAGCGCAGACATCTACTAACCACGCAAATAACGGCTAGACGTAAAAGAAACAAGAAATTTGGATCTACCTAGGATTCACGGTCCAGAGGAAGCCTTTTTGCTCATACTGATGGCAGTAGCAATCCCTGATACACATAAGCCAGGATCGGCAAAAGGATGCCACTGGTACTACCTGTCTTTAAAAGTCATTATCTCAAGGGCAAAGGTAGTGTACTAGATTAATGTGCAGTACAAGTTCCTTTGAGCCCTTATTGATTACCAACATTTTATTTCCACTTCACTTATTTTATCTCTCTTTAGCTTCAAAATCAAACACCATTGAGATTTTGCCTCCGCCTACCGTAATACCAGTACTGACATGGGTAAGAGCCGGATTCAAGATATTCTTTTTCGAAACTGCGTCGTTCATCATATCGTCAACTGCGTTACTTATCGCGGTTTCACAAGCGTAGAAGTCTCCACAACGATAAATTGAAATATTTTCGGATATATAACCTGTTTCATGATTTTCTAAGTATCTTTTTGACGGGCCGTTTCCGGCAGAATCTAGATGTGTTAAAGTGAGTTGAGTAAGCAGGAATTTCGCCTGCCTATCTGCTGATATAGCAGCTCCATCTAGTAAGGGCCTGAGGTGAAATTTAAGTCTCTGATTGTTGATTACCTGTAGTGCATATGACTTGAGAGCTGGAATTGATGATGGGCTGGCTGAATTTGGTGTAAAGGCGAAAAGTGCTGTAAGTAAAACTATTAGAGCACCGCCAATGACTGAGATTATCATTATTTTATTCATCATGTTCCGTTATCGACTCTTGCATATTTTAAAATCATTCTCAGCTGCTATCAAGGAGTCTTTAGCACCTCACTGATAAATATACGTAAATAGGTATTAAGGGAAAAAGTATGCTTTCAAATTATGATATTTAGCTCTAACCTCATCGCTTACATAATTAGCAACTGGGTCAGGTTGTCTAAAGCGAGCAAATGTGCTGTTATTTAGATTATGTCCTATTATAAATATCCATCCCACTAATTAGTGATCCAGAGATCAAATTAAAAAAGCCAAATCCAGTTAACAAAAATGATGTCACTATTCTAATTCTTACTGTAATCTGATTTAATGTGTCATTCTGTTAGAAAGAAGAACTGAACGTAAGATCCTCCCTCCATCTGATGGGAATATAGGTACATAGCATTAACTTGAACACTAAAAGCCATTTTTTTGAATTTCAATAATAAATAGCTGAGACTACCCTTCATGTCATATCTGCGGCCACATTATTTATTTGCGTAAACCTTCATTAATTACTGTTATTCACGCAGCTACGCTTCAAACCGCAAATCTAATTCTAATAGTTAAAGCCTTTTTAGTATGAATTAAACCAATATGTTAGTTAATAGGTGCTTTTAATGATATTGCTCTTAATTTGGTCTTAAGTTTAAGGCTACGGGGTTTTGTCCTAAGCCTGTATCCGCAGCATGGACACCATAAGCTGTCCCATTTTACAAAAATCTCGCAGACTTGACAGCGTTTCTGACCTGTCCCATACCTGCTGTTGTTTCCATTAGTCCTGCTGTTACCATTCGGCTTTGTGGCTTTGTGTCTAACGCATATACCCTTACAACTCAACTGAATTTTTGGCCCATCTTGCTTCCGATTACAACTATAAATTCCTCGAGGGTAAGCTAGATAGACCTTCTAGCCAAAAGGTTCTGTCCTTCACAGAACGAACTTAAATACCTTAAGCTCTGGCATCAAGTGACAATTAGCTATGCAGATCTGCCCAGCCAGAAAAAATTTAAAACATGCAGAGAAGGTGTAAACGTATCGCTTATATTTGATGTTTGCCTTAGTTTGAATGTGGTTGACAAACGAATAGCAGAGTTATAAAGACAATTCTGTTAATTTCATCTACGCAATTACTTGCACTTGCAATTTTCGCTGTAGATACACTTGTTGTTGACTCTCAGCAAGCAAAAGCAGATAATAATAATAACGCAGACAGTAAGAAATCTTGCGATCATGACCGCCATAATTCTGGATATGCAAAATGTTCACATAAAGACCAAACACCTTTCATACTTCCCTTTCCTTAGTATCGTCCAAATCAGTTACACCAAAGGATATTTTTTGGACCTATACGGTAGAAACAAAGATAGTTATCAAACATCCTCCAAATTCGGAGTTCGTCCAGCACAACTGCTTCTTTAGGCAGGGATGAAATCCTTAGGCGCAAAATATGCACAAGTATATGATGAACCGATACATAGACTACAGCCTTTAGAACACACTCACCGGCTGTTGTAGAAAATAAACAGCTGTGAATGTCTATCCTTGTCAAGTGTATGAAGGAGTATATTTTCAGAAAGTGGTGAATCCGTTGTTGCATCTTAATTTAATTGTTTATTTGCATAACCTTAGGAGCTATTTTTCTTCGCGACATGCTGCTGAAAATAAAACGTAGCTGGCCTCTATTTCTATAATAGAATAAGTTAAATTGGATATCATATTTACACACTTGCAAATGGAAATACTTTATGATTACCCAGTTTATAGGCCACCTTCTGAAGCCAATTCATTGATATTTCAGATTACGTTAGGTTGTTCTTTTAATAAATGTTCATTTTGTAATATGTATCGTACGAAAGAATATTCCGAAAGGCCATGGGATGAGATAAAATCAGAAATAGACTTGGCTGCTAATGCATATCCTGAAGCCCAGAGAATATTCCTTGCTGATGGCGATGCATTGAACATTCCCACTGATAAGCTGATTCAAATTTTAGCATACCTGCGCCATAAATTCCCGAATCTGAAAAGAACATCATGCTACGCAATGCCAAAAAATATTTTGCAAAAGAAAGATGATGAATTGGTTAAACTAAAAGCTAATGGACTAGATATGTTTTATCTTGGGATAGAGACTGGTAACGATACTCTTTTGAAGAAAGTTACAAAGGGTGCTACAAGCAAGGGAATTGTCCAGAGTTGTAGGAAAGCAAAACAGCATGGGTATATTTTATCGTGTATGATAATTCTAGGACTTGGTGGCAAAAGATATACCATGGAACATATCAGTGATACTGCCAGAATAATAAGTGAAATCACCCCTGATTATTTAGGCGCTTTGACATTATATTTAGAGGATGGGATTTAT
>NZ_QURE01000103.1:17199-20771 GCF_009898475.1 Nitrososphaera sp. AFS
CAAATTCGGTGAGCCATTTACCGCGTTAGAAGACATTGAAATTCTAGAGGAACTGGAAAGACTCGTTACAGATTTCTACCCTCTAAGACCGGTTATCTTCCGGGCAAACCATGCATCAAATGTATATTCGATCGGTGGCACCATTCCTCAGGATAAAGAGAAAATTCTCTCTTTGATCAAGGATTTAAAACTCCGCCCAGAAATGTTAAAGCCGAAGATTTTGCGAAGATTCTAACAATTCTATAATTCCGCATTTTTTATTCTAACAGGCCTTACATCAGCAAGTAATGGATATTTGTATTCTGGAATAGAAAACAATTCGGTTGCAATGTCCAATTAGCACCTAACTACACATATTAAATTGAAATCAAAGATAGTGTGCATGTCAGCATAGTTATTATTTTCCAATTCGGTACCTTTTGCAAAGTATAAAACCAAACATTGCAAATCACCAAAATTATTATCAAATCTTTGCCCACTTGTTTCAACCTAGGTGAATTTCGCATATCCAACTATTTCGAGGAAAATCGCCAGATTATAATGCCAAGTAAAAGTACGGCAATGCCGATGCCAATGAGCGCTGAACCATTAACTGTCCAGCTCGGGTTAGCATACATAAATGAAGATGATGGACCTATAACGGATTTGCTTTGTGCAGTAAAAATTATCCCCAGAATGATGGATATCAGACCTGTTACAGTAATAACCTTGCCTATGCTTTTGTTCATTAGCGTTAGGATATCCTTTATAGGCGAAAAGAAAAACTTTTTGCAGGCCAGCAAGCTGGTTATTAGGGATTTAAAAACAACGCCTGATCGGATTCTAAAAAAGATACCAAAGATATATCAGAAAAATTTGACCGCCTTAAGTTAGCATTTTCAAAGAGGGATGTAGTAAAAGATTAGCAATTTCTAAGCGATCTGGTGGCGTGTTAGGCTGCGCTACACATCTTACAAGAGAAATTTAGTCAGACCCAAGATTGGATGCATTATAATGCTTCTCAAGCATCTATTTTTGCTAGAGTAATTATACAATCTGATGCCCATTGTCTGCACATTCACAGGGAGATCCAGTACATTGGCTATGTGACCCTTCTCGACAAGGACCACAGATCGTTTTTGTGTGTCTAGATGTTCCTCCCTCGTCGTATATTTCGCTCATATACTGTTTACATCGGTCCTGTCGTTTAATAATGTAACTAAGTAATTGAAATTTGAACAGAATATTGCTATTATACAAGTATCACAGACTATATTATTTTAAAGACGGTTTACAATGAGTTACGACATCTCAGCTATGGACTGACTACTAAATTATTGTTTCTGCTACTCGACTTTTAATATTGTGGTTTATTGTTCTCTCAAAAGATTCAGTACGATAGATTTTCCTTGGAGCTCACGAAGTAAATGAATTTCGGTTTCAAAAACAAACAATTGCTTCGTTCTACTGAAGAGCTATGAATTAAGAGAGGCGAGCCTTCAACTTCATTGATCTGACCATAAATCATTTACCACTTACCACTTAAACTACACTTAAATTCATTAACATAAACATTCTGAAGAATATATCCAATATTGAATATATCCTCTTATTCTTCTATATTTCTAAAGAGTGTTCTGTAGAATTTGTAAAATACTATTTCATTTCATTAGCATGTACAATGTACAATGAACCACAGTAGAATGATAGCAATCACAGTGATAGTAGCAGCGGCTGCATTAGCAACAGTAGCATTTGCTATACCACAACAGGTCTTGGCAGGAGGTTACGGCCATCATCATCACCACCACAATAACCACAACGGAATAAAGGTTGATCAGCAAACCAATCAGCTTAACGCTTGTACCGATTCAATCTGTGCTAATGACGCGAATAACACAGCAGAGATCCACCGCTAATACTGAACAAGAACCAAGCAGTTCTTCCTAATTTTTTGCATTCCATCATACTCTCCTATAGGTGCCGCAATTACTTCACGTTACCGAGTTCGTAACCTCTGATATCTCGTTCCAAAAGCTTAGATGGACAGCCTTAACTAGAAGAGTGTTCCGATTAAAACTGCCAAGAGTTGCTGAATAAAACATAACAATAACAAAATAAGATTGAAAGAGGATTAGTGGTTACCGATGCTCACATCTGCGTTATTGTTGGCCGAGTTTGTTTGTGTATTACCGTTCGCATTAGCACCGCATAGCAGCAAATGGGTTATGGGATCAATTAGCCACGCGGCCGGTATGCCGTTAATCGATGGAGGCGATGGGTTGTTTGTTGCACTGTTTGTGTTTGATTGGGGAATAAGTTGAGTTATATTGCCGCCATTATATACGGACCGTTACACCTGGAATGACCATAGCTGATATCGCTATGGCTATTTCTGCTATAATCCGTATGTTTATTCAGTATATTTAACTTAAGACGCTTGCAGATCTTATTTCGTGAATAGATCGCTAAGTATTTTTGTTTTCTCATTGGAATTCATATGCAGCGTTATAAATTGGATCATGGAAGCGATGCACTAATCAAAATTAGACTTTTCTGGCGCCGCTGATGGAGAACTTTCTAATGTTCATGAACTTCTAAATATGGCGCGTATAGAAAAGTGCCAACGGAATAGGTGCAATCATTTTGATTCACACCTATTCAATTTCAGAACGAACAAAATTTTGGATCGGTTCGATTGCCCAGCTGCCTGTAAAGTCGTCTGTTGAGATATTAACTAGGTTCAAGCAGGTAAAACATCAGATATATGAATTTCCAAATGTCACTTTTACTTTTTGTTAAGTTAATACATCTTTTTCAGTGATATTTAATAAAACGATCTGTTACCATGAATAATGCCCTCGTCGATGAAAAATCTGTATCACAACATCATGGGGAAGAAATTTCAATTTGAAGAGCAGCATGATTCCTACGATAAAAGGAATTTCGTATTATGTAGATCATGCTTCTGGTGTGCGTCAATCTTTGGTACAGGGAATAGATACCTCAAATCATGTCCCTCTTGTATGAATTTTGAATTAGAATCAATGCCGATATCTTTAGATGAAATCTACACATTTGATCACGATCCACGCCAGGGAGTTTCGTCAGGATTTTGGAATAAGCGATAAATTATCTCCGGTACGATAAACAGAGTTGAAGCAATTATTCCACATGAGTATACAGCAAATTATCCCGGCAAACTGGCGTCGTAAAAATTACGCTAACGTAAAGTCAACAATATAACAAGTGAGGCTAATAGACCATCTGTTTTGCAATAGTTAGAACGAAAAATGCTTGAACATCAGAGGGAGAAACATAATCTACATTTGCCTGATTGAAATAGTTTTGCACAGTAACTGTCTTTACATTCATAGATAATTCCACACTGCCATGGTGATAACATGGGACTAGAACCTGCATGTTGAAAATATATATCTGGGTCATGTATATAACACTTGTATGTTATATTTTAGCGTGAATATTAGTCTCTGGAAACGGCAAAAGTGAATTGTGGTCCCGATGAATCTATACTGTTACTTGAATGGGCGATTACTACTATTCATTTTTGAACAAATGTCACATAGTTAGCT
>NZ_QURE01000104.1 GCF_009898475.1 Nitrososphaera sp. AFS
GGCTGGAAACGCTACTCTAGTCAGACTGATTGTAGAACGTATTTTGATAATGGTACTTTAACTTATGCGAACAGATATTCCCTTAGAGAGTGGACTCATAATCCTGCTATTTATTCATACAACGATACAAAAGCATTTCAGAGCTTTGTCACCGAGGTTAATAGCCCTATTATATACCATATTAATACAAACGGAATGATAAATGCTATTCCTATAATAGCATATCATGATATAGAAAGTAGCAAAAAAATACCGTATGCTACTGATGTAAATCTATTTTCTCAAGAAATGAAGTACTTGCATGACAATGGTTTCAGAGTCATACGCTTATCAGACCTAGGATTTGATAATAAGACAAACATCCTGTATATAAGATGAAGAAAACCACATTGAAACAAAGTTCTGCCTGCCAGTAAACCTAAAATGTCTACGAAAGGCACACTACATTGTCGTGACCGGTAATTCTGTAGGTTTCTTCCGCAGCATGTTTCCCTTCTCCGGTATACACATCGATATGCTTGCCCTTGATGTCGGGACCAACATCATTCGCTGTAAGAGTTATTTTATTCCACGGCGCGGGAAGGGTAGGGATGATTAATCTTTGATTTAAATTGATGATATTTGGATCCACTGCTACAGTATGTTGTTTTAGTGGCTCGTCTTTACTACCAACTGGATAAGGAGAGGAATGCCACTGCTTATCATTTGTCACAAGGCCTACATAATCACCTTCAAGCGTCTTACCCCATCCCTGTACTTCCGCTACACGAAGAAACGTTTTGTAAAATTCTCTTTCCTGTACGACAGAGGCAGGAGAAATTACTTTTACTACTTGCTTTGAACCGTTGTAATCACTTTCAGATGGTGTAGAATATCCTGTTATATACCATCCTCTAGAGCAATTTTGCTGAGCCGCTAGCAATCTATTATTATTGTATATACCCACTTGTATTACCAGCAATAGGCCTAACATTACTACTGCTACTCTTATAACGGCAGAGTGCTTTGCCTGTATTCGGCGAATAGAAATCAGATCAGATCAATTCTTATAAGTTACAATCCAGTGACTGCTTCCAATTTGGATATAGTCCATCATGGATTAGACTGACCGGTGCTCTTTTGACTTCACTTCTTATTGTTGTTGTTACTTTTAATGCTTTTTCCACTGCTACCACTTCCACTTGAGGGATTGCTGTTTGTGCTACCACTTTGTGAATTCTCAGATTGCTGATTCTGATGTCCAGATGTTCGTTGGTTTTGGCCCATTGGATTCCCTGCATTCCCTGTCGAACTCAGAACTTTCGGTGAAGCAGGATTATGTTCCTTAGTTATTATATTTGCAGGCTGCGTCCCGGTATTATTATTGCTACCTGACGGGTGAACATTTCCTAGACGACTGGGTGGGATTGTTTGTCCGTTAGTTATTAACCCTGTGTTGTTACTCGAAGAAAAAGATGCCCCGGCAGATGTTGGTGGAAGAGCTGAGTTACCTCCTTGTACTTGTCGTTCAGGATAGAAATTAATACAACTACCGACAGAGTTGTCATTAGCATCATATTGACATTTAATACAAACTGAGATACTACCGTTGATAATTTGACAACATACCTCGGCCTTGACCGCACCCTTTATGGTTGGGGTAGCTTCACGGCAAAGATTATCAATATGTTTTGGTCTCGCAATCACTTCAACTTCGGTAATTGAACTATAAATGAGAATCACAGTTAAGACTGAGGCGACTGCAAAAACTACGAGATTCCTGGTATCTCTTGTCATGATTGTTCCCTAACATGAACTGTCATCTCAAAAAATAAACTCATTTATAGAGGGTTACATGTTACTTGTTATAAGGTTTTCTTTTGGTGTGAGTAAATTACCAGTGCTAAAACAAAGAATTAAAGGAAAAATCCAACATGTAATAAGTAACATACTGCATAATGATGTACATTGAAACCCTTAAGATTGAAATAGAAACACTGAATTGGTTTCTGAACGAAATTACTTTTTGGGTAATAATTCAATGCACCAACATTAAATTAAGTTTCTTTAAATTGTTTTTGCTTTTGACAATGATGGTCCGTGGGAGCAAATCACACTAAAGCAATTTCAAAGATTATTTGAAGAAATATTACTTAACCTACCGATGAATAAAATAGCTCGAAGAAAAAAATTAAGGGCAGGTGCCCGGTTGTGACACTTTTTTCTTACCTAGTGCCATGAAAGAAGAACAGAATATCCATGTTAGTAGGATATAAAGTAGGATATAAAGTAGGATATATTCATATGTATTAGATGGATTAATTCATACCCTACGCAAGTTCATGTAAATATTTAGAGCTGGCCTTTAGCAGTTACATCATGTTTTGGATAATACATTCTTACATCACCATCACCATATACCGCACATTAGATTAAATTGATATCATAATGTTGATGTACTGGAGGCGAAAAGAAAGGAACCTGCCCAATCTAAGAAACTGAGAACTAATTTTCGCTCTAAAACATTATCTGAATGATTGAAATAAAGTGAAGTGAAATATGAATAATTTTCACTCTCTAAAAAACAGATTATCCTTAGAGGTCGTGAAAATGGTAGACGAAGGAGCAGCTAGAGATGAGATTATGATTCGTGTAGGAATGTTACTAATGTTAGACCAATTGGATTATGCTAACGAGCTTCCGCAGACATCTTGGCTAAATGAGGATGGTAGAGGTAGTAGAAACGCCAATCGTATTCAAATTATGCCAATAGTTGAGAATGCTGCTGCCACCTCTCTCTATAACTAACTATCTAGGATACGTTTCATTGCAATCATTACACTACAAGTTAGTTAGATTAGATGCTCCTCAAGGGACTCGATATTTCATGTCTCATTTAATTCAAAACTGTTTTCTCTTATGTAACTCTAATATCTCCACAGGTTTCGGTGCTCTAGTAAGCCAAGCTTGCTGCTCTTGTAGTGTCCTGTAATTTTCCTTCTTAAGGCAAGATTAGTGTTTTCACCTTTGGAAGGTAGAATATCGTGCTACGTCAAACTGTAGCTATAAAAAGGTAGCAAAGACCACGTGTACACAAAACATATAAAATCAATTACATTGATAAATCATGTGCGAAAACATACACCTACATTAATTCTTGCTATTTTAGCCTTCGGGAGCATACTAGCGTCTAGCACTATCATCTTTCCACACCAGAACATCCAAAAGGCCCTTGCAGCAAACATGGCCTCAACTTCTGCTCAGTCTACCAATAGTAGTAGTATCACTCTGGGAAGCCCACAGATATACACAGAATATGACAAGACCACAAGCTTCAAACCGGCAATAGTCAACGGAACACATGGAATAGAGATATCTTTTGTCGGTCATGGAATTCTGAATGGCAGTAATATTACTGATAACGGCAAAGCATTTACAACTAATGGTACAGGTGGTGTGATATACACTATTGGGCACGCTAATGCTTTTAATGCGTTTACTTTCCAGGGCATAGGCCATTATGGTGCTGATGGAAAGTTAAGAGATATCGGAACTATATTTAACACTAGAGGATTAGTAGGCATTTACAAGGATGAGATAGACAAAAATGGTAATGCTATAACCAAGATTTGGTTTTGGAAGTAGGAAGCACACACTTCCTTTATCCCTTTTGCTTTAAAACTAACTACATTTTCCCAATGTAACTCAACTATCCAATATATCTACCAATATACTTGTGTAGCTAGTTCAATATGCACATATGGTTCTTACTTATTACTACAACTTCAAGACGAATTTTACTAGTTTGGATGCTATTCTCATGGCATCTATTGTCATTTTTAAAGGAAGCTCAGAAGACTCTAGTTTTATTAACTCTATTAATTGATTCCATGGGCTGTTCCACCTATTGAACACCTCTAACGCAGCAAGACCTTCCTGCGTAATCGCAAACCTCTCTGTGTAAGAATAGCGTCTTAACCTCCCCCTAGTCAGAATTCTTTCTACGTAACCTTTCATCATAAGTCCGGTGATTAATTGTGAGGTCGTTAATGTATTAAGAGAAATGTGCTTGGCAATCTGCTTCTCCGATTTAACCTCCTTCTTTAGTGAGCTTAGGATTCTTAACTCCCATCGCCTGAGCATATCACTCTGTGACATTTGCGGTTGGTTATATTAGAGTGCGAGTATTTATAAATCCATAAGTCTGGATGTGCTGATCCGTCTAGTTTTTGAAGCCACTATCGCTGAGCAAAAAGTTGTTATTTTACTCCCTAACCTAGCTTTAGCTCTTTTTTTCTTTTCTCTCCTCTTCTTTCCGCTCTCTTAAATCTTTCAAGGCATCTCTTATACTTGTTATGAGTAAATTACCAACATTAGAACAAATATAAAAAAGAAATCAACAAATAAAGAATAGCATTTCGGTATTATGCCATATAGAATAGCATTACTGCAACAAATACCGAATGGGTAATCATCCGTCCCGCACCGAATGAGAAGAGTAACCACGGTCGGTGCGGTCCCCTAACGTGTATAATATAACGCAGCATATGATATGAAGGTTCGTGAGGAATAGTGAGCTATAGCCAGCTACATTGCGAAGTGAATACGTGGGTTGAATGCCGTCGTTAACGTGGCGGACAACCCAACATAGTTTAAGTGCCATTAGTTAGTTCACTCATAGTTTCCCAGTATATTATTATAGTTGTTGTTGCAAGAACAAACATGAATCGGTTGTTTCTGATAAGTGGAATTGTAGTTTTTGTAGGAGCAACGTTATTAATCATAAACACAGCCAATGCGGCAATGGCTTATAGTTGTAGTAATTCGGTGAGTAGTGGTTACTCGGGTAGAAACAACTTGATTACAACTGGGGTGACTGGTAGCTCAGGGAGCTGTGCGTCTACATCGAGCGCATCGACCCTTAGTCCACAAAGTGGCAAGAACAATATCATTGGAAGTGCGACGGGGTCAGGTCCTAACAGTGCGGCTGGATCAGGTGTCAGCGTTAATGGCAGTCCTCTCGCAATTGAACTTTTTCAGTCGACAAGTGCAGGCGGTGCACAGTCAAGCTGCTCGTCTTCTTCTGTAACTAATACCGCCGATGCCGTAGTTTCTAATTCACAGAGTACCTCAAAACCAGGCACCTGCCAGTAACTTTCTTTTAAGCCTGTCATAATCTTCCCCAGGCGACAAAACATTGTGGTGGCAACGATAGGAGAAATATTATTGGCGCTGGATCTCGTAATACAATCTAGTCAATTCTCAGAAAATACAAAAAAATAGATTTTGGTCAAGGACTTTGCAGATGGCGACGACGAAAATCGCTAGTTACTGCGGCTTGTCCAAAAGATGAACAACCATGACATGGGGGCCCAGGTTCATTCTTACAACTAGAAGAAATAAGCCGACTCAAGCGACTCATCCGACTAATGGACATACTGGTAGACAGATGTCAAAATAACATTCTAACGGTGTAGATGGCTGATATATGAGATGGGAACAATAGGAAAACAATGAACCATCATAAACTAACTAACTGTTCCATCTATTGGCCAAATCTACACCAATATTAATGCAAAATAATCGAATAAATGCGATTGGTAATGGGACAAGGTAGTTGTGATTGATAAAAGATGTCTATAAAGCTCCGACTAAGGTTAGGTTCCTAGTTATAAAGAGAAGGGTAACTATACTATGGTCTTTCTAATGAATTTATTAGAGTTTGAGTATATCCAGAATTACTACTGCATTATTAGCAATTGTTGTAAAGCAGTTCAAATATACTATAATAAGCCATCGCCTCTTGAAAAATGAATCACAAATACACTACAATAGCAATCACAGCAATAGTTGCAACCATAGCCATTACCGCAGTAGGTTTTGCAATACCACAGCAAGCATTTGCTCATTACGGACATCACTC